>NZ_JBJGZB010000004.1:0-222056 GCF_054050295.1 Geodermatophilus sp. SYSU D01045 | reverse complement strand
GGCGCGGTGGCCTCCGGCCGCGGCGGGGGCGCTGGGGTGGGGGGCCACCCCCCCCCCCCCCGTTGCTCAGCCGGCGGGAGCCGGCAGCCGCTGCGTCAGGCGCGGACGCGGGTGCGGGACTGACGGCGCTTGAGAGCACGCCGCTCGTCCTCGGACAGCCCGCCCCACACGCCGGAGTCCTGACCCGAGCGCAGAGCCCAGTCGAGGCAGGACTCGACGACCGAGCAGCGGCGGCAGACCGCCTTCGCCTGCTCGATCTGCACGAGGGCGGGGCCGGTCGTCCCGATGGGGAAGAACAGCTCCGGGTCCTCGTCCCGGCAGAGCGCGCGGTGGCGCCAGTCCATGTCTGTGCACTCCTCGGTGTCGACTACATTGCTTGCGAATCGCTGACATCGGGCCGCTCGCGCGGGCGCGACACCGGTTGCCCAGCGCCTCGTTCCAGCGACCGCCCACCGCTTGTTACCGGCAGGTTGCGTTCCTCTCGCGATGTTTTCACCTGAGGAACTCGTGTCAAGCGCACCGGGGCCCTGGGTCGACCCCTCGTGAGCAAGCTCACCACGGGCGTGCTAGGGCCGCCACTCGGCGGCGTAGTGGTGCTTGACACGGGCCCCCGGGCGTGTCCTCGGGCCCGACGATCCGGCCTCGGCCCCGCTGCAGGGGCGCGCCCCGAGCGTGCGAGGGGTGGGGGCAGTGGGGTCCTGACCTAGGCGATGACGGACAGCGCCGACGGCACCGACCGCACGCGCAGCCCGGTCGCCGTCCCGAGGTGGTCGCCGTCGAGCTGCCAGCCCTGCGGGCGGGACGCCCGCAGCTCGAACCCGGCGAGGTCGTGCAGGCGGTGCACGCCGCGGCCGCGCGCGTCGGGGCGGCGGGCCAGCACCTGCCGGGTGGTGTGCAGCATCCGCAGCACGCCCATCCGGCCGAGCGCGAACACGTCGAGGCCGGCCTCGAAGGAGGCCTCCGGGCTCGGGTTGACCGGCCGGGAGCCCAGGTAGGTCCACGGGCTGACGTTGGAGACCAGGCAGAGGAAGAGCCCGTCGAGGTCCGGGGAGCCCGGGACGCACAGCGTCACGGCGGGCCGGCGGCGCTCGCGGCCGAGGACGAACGCCCGGGTGGCCTCCCGGACGTAGAGCGCGCCGGTGGAGCGACGGCCGCGCGCCCGCTGGGCCTCCACCCGCGCGATGACGTCGGCGTCGAAGCCCAGGCCGGCGGCGAAGACGAACCAGCGCGGGTCGGTCCAGCCTCGGTCGGCCGCGGCGTCGACCTCGGCGACGGTGGTCGCGGCGGCCGGGTCCACCCCCTCCGCGGGCGCGGTGCTGGTGCCGGTGGCGCTGGCGGTGCCGAGCGAGACGCGGCGGGTGCGCCCGGCGCGCAGCGCGTCGAGGATCTCGCCGGTGGCCTCGACCGGGTCGCGGGAGCGGCCCAGGGCCCGGGAGAACACGTTGGTCGAGCCGCCGGGGACGACCGCCAGCGTCGGCACGTGCTCGCCGGGCCCGTCGGCCAGCAGGCCGTTGACCACCTCGTTGACGGTGCCGTCCCCGCCGAGTGCGACGACGACGTCGAACCCGTCGGCCAGCGCGTGCCGGCCCAGCTCGCGGGCGTGGCCGCGGTGGGTGGTCTCGGCGAGGTCCACCTTGAGCTCGCTGGCCAGCGCGCCGACGAGCACGTCCCGGACCCGGCCGGTGGTCGTCGTCGCCGCGGGGTTGGCCACCACGAGCGCACGCATGCGGCCAGGCTAGCCAGCACCCGGGCGTCCGACGGGCACGGACGGGACCTGGCGTGACCGGTGACGCGTAGCCTCGCTCCTGTGACGGACGAGGACGCGACCCGCCGCCCCAGCCGGGCCGAGCGGCTCCTCGGCGGCGCCGCGCAGCCCTCCGCCCGCCCGCCGCGGCCAGCGCGGCCCGAGGCCCCGCCGGCGGTCGTCCGGGCGGCGCTGGTGGCCGCGATCGAGGCGGCCCTGCTGATCGGCGGGGCGCTGGTCCTCCTGTGGCTGACCCTCACCAGCGACCCCGACAGCGTGGCCCGCGCGCTGGCCGAGGTGGTCTACGTCGGCATCTTCGGCGCCGTCCTGGCCGCCGCCGCCGTCGGCCTGCGGCGGGTGTCGGGGTGGGCGCGGGGGCCGGTCGTCGTCCTGCAGATCCTGCTGGGGCTGTTCGGCTACAGCACCGCGTTCCCCGGCGGCCAGCCGCTGCTGGGCATCCCGCTGATCGTGCTGGCGGTCGCGGAGCTGTACCTGCTGTTCACGCCCGAGGCGCGGCTGGCCTTCCTGGACCGCTAGACGACCGGTCGCTGGACGACCAGCCGCTGGACGACCGGCCGCTAGACGACCGGCCGCTAGACGACGAGGTCGACGACGTCGGCGATCGAGTCCAGGACCCGGCTGGGCCGGAACGGGAAGCGGCCGACGTCGGCGGCGGTGGTCGAGCCGGTGAGCACGAGGATCGTCTCCAGGCCCGCCTCGATGCCGGCGACGACGTCGGTGTCCATCCGGTCGCCGATCATCACCGTGCTCTCCGAGTGCGCGTCGATCCGGTTCATCGCGCTGCGGAACATCATCGGGTTGGGCTTGCCGACGAAGTAGGGCTTGGCGCCGGTGGCCTCGGTGATCATCGCGGCGACCGACCCGGTGGCCGGCAGCGGTCCCTCCGGCGAGGGCCCGGTGACGTCGGGGTTGGTGGCGATGAACCGCGCGCCGGTGCCGATCAGCCGGATCGCCCGGGTGATCGCCTCGAACGAGTAGGTGCGGGTCTCGCCGAGGACGACGAAGTCCGGGTCGGTGTCGGTCAGGGTGTATCCGGCCTCGTACAGCGCCGTGGTCAGCCCCGCCTCGCCGATGACGTAGGCCGAGCCGCCGGGCAGCTGGGTGGACAGGAAGTCCGCCGTCGCCAGGGCCGAGGTCCAGATCGAGGTCTCGGGCACCTGCAGGCCCGAGCGGGACAGCCGGGCGGACAGGTCGCGCGGGGTGAAGATCGAGTTGTTGGTCAGGACGAGGAACCGGCGGTCCTTGTCGACCAGGCGCGCGAGGAACTCGGCGGCGCCCGGGAGGGCCTGCCCCTCGTGCACGAGGACGCCGTCCATGTCGGTCAGCCAGCACTCCGCGGTGCCCCGCTCGATGGTCACCGCGTCAGCCTGCCGCATCGCGCCGGCCGGCCGCGAAACCGGCCAGAGCCCGATCGGTGAGCCGGAACACCGTCCACTCGTCCATCGGGACCGCGCCGGCGGCCCGGTAGAACGCGATCGACGGCTCGTTCCAGTCGAGCACCGACCACTCCAGCCGGTCGTAGCCGCGCTCGACGCAGGTGGCGGCCAGCGTGCGCAGCAGCTCCCGGCCCAGGCCACCGCCGCGGTGCTGCGGCTGGACGTAGAGGTCCTCGAGGTAGATGCCGTGGGTGCCGCGCCAGGTGGAGAAGTTGAGGAACCACAGCGCCGTGCCGACGACGGCGCCGTCGCGCTCGGCGACGTGCCCGAACAGCGCGGGGGAGTCGCCGAACAGGGCGGTGTGCAGCTGCTCCTCGGTCAGCCGCACCTCGTGCGCGGCCTTCTCGTACTCGGCGAGCTCGCGGACCAGGCCGACCACGGCCGGGACGTCGTCGGGACGGATCGGGCGGACGCTCACGTCAGCACCTCACGGAGGCGGGCCGGCACCAGCCGGGCGAGGGGGGACAGCAGGGGGACCAGGACCGGCGCCAGCAGGTAGCCGTAGGCGAGCACGCAGCCGGTGACGACGGGGACGGTGGCGAAGCCGATCACCAGCGCGACCGCCGCGGCGACCAGGCCGTAGGGCCGGCCGCTCTTCGGGCTGACCAGCGAGCGGAACGAGCGGAACCGGATGGTGCTGACCATGAGCAGCGCCGGGACGGCCACGATGAGCAGCACCCACAGCCGGTCGCGGCCCTGCATCTGGTCACCGAACGCGAACACCGAGGCCAGCACGACGCCGGCCGCGCCGGGGCTGGGCATGCCGGTGAAGTACCGCTTGTCCGCCGTCGGGTCGATGGTGGTGTTGAAGCGGGCCAGCCGGATCGCGGCGCACGCCACCCAGAGGAAGCACACGACCCAGCCCAGCGGGTCCCACTCGTCGCGGCCCTCGGAGAACAGCGTGAACGCCAGCAGCGCGGGGGCCAGCCCGAAGGACACCAGGTCGGCGAGCGAGTCGAACTGCAGGCCGAAGGCGCTCACCGCGCCGACCAGCCGGGCGACGGCGCCGTCGGTGATGTCGAACAGCACCGACAGGCCGATGAGCACCGCGGCGAGCGTGTACTGGCCGCGGATCGACACGAGGATGGCGGCGAAGCCGCACATCATGTTGCCGAGGGTGAACAGGCTGGGCAGGGTCGCCAGCGCGCGCCGGCGGCTGCCGCGCACCGACCCGCGGACGAACTCGACCGTGGCCGTGCGCCGCGTGGGGGCCGGCCGCCCCTCTCCCGAGGCGGTACTGGGCACCGCGGGCCCCTCAGCCCGCGGCGGGCCAGCGGGCGATGACGGTCTCCCCGCCGCGCACCCGCTGCCCCTTCTGCACGGTGAGCGTGCACCCGGCCGGGACGAAGACGTCCATCCGCGAGCCGAACTTCATCAGACCGAAGCGCTCGCCGGTGGCCAGCCGCCGGCCGACGCCGGTGCGCGTGACGATGCGGCGGGCCAGCACCCCGACCAGCTGCCGGAAGACGACGGTGCGCTCGCCGTCGCGCAGCCACAGCTCGCTGCGCTCGTTCCGGTGCGCCGACTCCGCGCGGTAGGCCGCCAGGAAGCTGCCCTTGCGGTAGGAGCTCTGCACCACCTCGCCGCGGTAGGGCGATCGGTTGACGTGCACGTCGACCACGGAGAGGAAGACGCTGACCTGCTGCCAGCCGCCCTCGGGCGCGGGCTCGGGGGCGACCCCCTGCTGCGGCTCGCCGGCGACCATCACCATGCCGTCGGCGGGGGAGAGGACGACGTCGGCCGGCGGCTCCTCGCGGTCGCAGGCGCGCTCGGGGTCGCGGAAGAACAGGACCATGTAGGCCGACAGGGCGAGGAACGGCCACGCGGCGAGCCGCGCCCAGCGGCGCCCGCGGGCCACGCCGGCGGCGGCCAGCAGGGCGGCCGGGGCCAGGGGTCCGGTGATGAAGGGCCACCCGGCCCGGTCGATGCGCATCAGGGTCCGACGGTACCGGGGGCGGCCGCGCGCCCCGCCCACCCGCCGGGGAGGCCGGGGGGCGGGTCGCGGCGTCAGCTCGCGGGGGTCGCGACGTTCACCAGCCAGCGGATCCCGAACCGGTCGGTGACCTGGCCGAAGGTGTCGCCCCACACCTGCTTCTCGAGCGGGACGTCGACCTGGCCGCCCTCGGCGAGCTGCTCGAACCAGCGGGTCATGGTCTCCGCCTCGTCCCCGGACAGCGAGACCGACACCTTGTCCGGCCCGCCGGCGTCGGGGTCGTGGCCGTCGGAGGCCATGAGCTCCAGGCCGTGGTCGGTGCGCAGGAAGGCGTGCATGACGCCGTCGTCGGGGAACCGGTCACCGCCCCCGCCGACGTCGCCGAAGGTCATGACCTCGAGGTGCCCGCCGAAGACGGACCGGTAGAGCTCCATCGCCTCGCGGGCGTTGCCGGAGAAGTGCAGGTAGGGGTTGAGCCGGACGGCCATCGGGTCTCCTCGAGGCTGGGGGTGGCGGGGTGCAGACCGGCCGGGGCGGCGGGACTCATCGGTCCCGGGGACGCCGACGGCCGGTGGGCGAGGTGCCCACCGGCCGTCTGGACGTCGTCCGCGCTCAGGCCGCGGCCTTGGTCTCCCAGAAGATCTTGTCGATCTCGGCGATGTAGTCGAGGAGCTTCTGGCCCTCGGCCGGGTCCATGCTGCCCTTGCCGCCGGCGGCGCCGGCCTGCTTGGTGGCCTTGTTGAACAGCTCGTGCAGCTGCGGGTACTTCTCGAAGTGCGGCGGCTTGAAGTAGTCGGTCCACAGCACCCACAGGTGGTGCTTGACCAGGTCCGAGCGCTGCTCCTTGATGAGCACGCAGCGCTGCTTGAAGACCTCGTCGTCGCTGCCCTGGTACTTCTCCTGGATGGCCTTGACCGACTCCGCCTCGATGCGGGCCTGGGCCGGGTCGTACACGCCGCACGGGAGGTCGCAGTGCGCGGTGGCCTCGACGGCGGAGAACACGCGGCTGAACAGCATGCTTGCTCCTTCGTGTGTCGATCGATCGGGTCGTCTGCGACCCTACTCGCGGTGATCAGCCCCCGTCCCGCCGAGCGACCGTTCCCACCGCTGCCCTCGGGGTGGGTCCTGGCCCGGGTGACGGGCCCGTCGATGTCGCCCACGGTCCGCCACGGCGACCGGCTGCTGGTGCGGCGGGTGCGTCCGGGCGGGGTGGCGGTCGGCGACGTCGTCCTGGCCCGCTTCCCGGCCCGCCCGGACCTGCTGGTGGTCAAGCGGGTGCACCGGCTGCTCGGCGACGGCGCGGTCGACGTCCGCGGGGACAACCCGCTGGTCACCGACGACAGCCGGGCCTACGGGCCCGCGGTCGCCGTGGGCCGGGTGGTGCTCCGGCTGCAGCCGCGCCCCGGCCGGCTGCCCGCGGCCCCCGCCCTCTAGGCCCCGGCGCGCTGCTGCGCGTACCAGGCGCGGCACTCCGCCATCGTCGGCAGGACGCCCTGCTCGCGGGCCTGCGCCAGGGTGGGGGCGGCCCGGTCCTTGTCCGAGAGCCGGACCTCGACGTCGCCCGGCCACGGCAGGTCGAGCTCGGGGTCCAGCGGCGAGACGCCGAACTCGCGGCCGGGGGAGTAGCCCGTGGAGACCAGGTAGGTGACCGACGAGCCGTCCTCGAGGGAGAGGAAGGCGTGGCCGAGGCCCTCGGCCAGGAAGACCGCGCGCGGCCGCTCCGCCTCGAGCAGCACGGCGTCGGAGACGCCGAAGGTGGGCGAGCCGACCCGCACGTCGACGACGACGTCGAGCACCCGCCCCGCCGGGCAGTAGACGTACTTGGCCTGCCCGGGCGGCACGAGCGCGAAGTGCACGCCGCGCAGCACGCCGCGCGCCGAGACGCTGTGGTTGGCCTGGGCCAGCGGCAGCGCCCGCCCGGTGGCCCCGGCGAGCACGTCGGCGCGGTACCACTCGGTGAACCGGCCACGGTCGTCCCCGTGCGGCACCAGGTCGAGGACGTAGCTGTCCGGGACGGCGAGTTCTCGGATCTCCACGGCCGCACGGTAACGAGGCGGGTGCCACGGGTGCGGGGTCGGCGGCCCGGCGACGGAGGTCACAGCACTACCCTGTCGAGGCCATGAGCGCAGCGACGGGCTCCGCCGGGGACAGTGCCGACCGCTTCAGCGGGGACGCGGCGTTCGCCGTGCACGAGGGCGGCAAGCTGGTGGTCCGGCCGACCCGGCCGATCGAGTCCCGCGAGGACCTCGCGCTCACCTACACCCCGGGCGTGGCGCGCGTCTCCAGTGCGATCGCCGCGGAGCCCGCGCTCGCCCGCCGGTTCACCTGGGCCCCGCGGGTCGTCGCGGTCGTCTCCGACGGGACCGCCGTCCTGGGCCTGGGCGACATCGGCCCCGCCGCGGCGCTGCCGGTGATGGAGGGCAAGGCCTGCCTGTTCAGCGAGTTCGCCGGGCTGTCGTCGGTGCCGATCGTGCTGTCGACCACCGACGTCGACGAGATCGTCGAGGCGGTCGTCGCGATCGCGCCGTCCTTCGGCGGGATCAACCTCGAGGACATCAGCGCCCCGCGCTGCTTCGAGGTCGAGGAGCGGCTGCGCGCGCGGCTGGACGTCCCGGTCATGCACGACGACCAGCACGGGACGGCGATCGTCGTCCTCGCGGCGCTGCGCAACGCGGCGCGGGTGACCGGGCGCGCGCTCGGCGACCTGCGGGTGGTCGTCTCCGGCGCCGGGGCGGCGGGGGTCGCCTGCACGAAGATCCTGCTGGGGGCCGGCGTCGGGGACATCGCCGTCGCGGACTCCCGCGGGGTGCTGCACACCGGGCGCGAGGACCTGACGCCGGTCAAGCGGTGGGTCGCCGAGAACACGAACCGGGCCGGCCACGCGGGCACGATGACCGGCGCGCTCGAGGGCGCCGACGTGTACCTGGGCCTGTCCGGCGGCTCGGTGCCGGAGGCGGCGATCGCGTCGATGGCGGCGGACTGCATCGTGTTCTCGCTGGCCAACCCGACGCCCGAGGTGGACCCGGAGATGGCGGCGCGGTACGCGGCCGTCGTCGCCACCGGGCGCAGCGACCTGCCCAACCAGATCAACAACGTGCTGGCGTTCCCCGGGGTGTTCCGCGGCGCCATCGACGCCGGCGCCACGGCGATCACCGAGGAGATGAAGCTCGCGGCGGCCGAGGCGATCGCGGGCGTCGTCGGCGGGGACCTCGCGCCGGGGTACGTCGTGCCGAGCCCGCTGGACCGGCGGGTGGCCACCGCGGTCGCCGAGGCCGTGGCCGCCTGCGCCCGCGAGCAGGGCGTCACGAGGTAGCCGCCGCCTCCCGGCGCGGCCGGTAGACCAGGTCGAGGACGCCGGCGAGCAGCCGCTCGGCCACCGGGCGGGGGAGCGCGGCCACCAGGGCGTGCACCGGCGCCATCCGCTCGGGCAGCCGGCCGCCGCCGACGCCGGCGACCTCCAGCAGCGCGTCGACCTCGGCCACGGTGAGCGCCGCGGGGTCGATCGTCGCGGCCGCCGCGACCAGGTCCGGGTCGGCCACCGGCGGGGGCAGCGCGGCGGCCGCGCGGGCGGCGTCGGCGAGGTCGGCGAGCAGGACGTCCACCCGGCCGGCCGTGGCGCCGGTGACGGTGAGGTGCAGCGTGGCGGGCAGGTCGGCGCCGCCGGGCTGGGCGAACGGCGGCTGGGGCTGCAGCAGCCAGCCGCGGGCGGTGGCCTCGTCGGCGAGGTTGAGCACGTCGACGCCGGCCGGGCCGTCCTGCGCCAGCGCGACCAGGGTGGCGACCGGCGTCCCGACCACCCGCAGGCCGGGGATCGCCGCCGCGCCCTCGGCGAGGGCGACCGTGGCCGCCCGCGTGGCCCGCGCCAGCTCGGCGTAGCCGTCCCGGCCCAGCCACCGGTGCACGGCCCAGGCGGCGGCCATCGGCCCGGCCGGGCGGGTGCCGGCCAGCGTCGGGTTGACCACCGGGTAGCCAGGCCAGCCGGCGGTGCTGAACCAGTGCCCCTGCCGCAGCTCCGGCTCCGCGGTGAGCAGCACGGAGACGCCCTTGGGCGCGTAGCCGTACTTGTGCAGGTCCACCGACAGCGAGGTCACGCCGGGCACCGACAGGTCGAAGGGCTCGGGGACGTCGTCGAGGAAGGGCAGCACCCAGCCGCCGATGCAGGCGTCGACGTGGCAGGGGACGCCCGCGGCGGCGGCCAGCGCGGCCACCTCGCCGACCGGGTCGAGGACGCCGTGCGGGTAGGACGGCGCGCTGACCACCACCAGCGCGGCACGGGCGTCCAGCGTGGCCGCCACCGACGAGGGCAGCGCCCGGCAGGTGTCCGGGTCGACGGCGACGTCGGCGACCTCGAGGTCGAACAGGTGCGCGGCCTTGCGGAACGCGGCGTGCGCGGTGACCGGCAGCAGCAGCCGCGCCCGCCCGGTGCCGCCGCGTGCCCGCCAGCGCTCGCGGGCGGCCAGCACCGCCAGCAGGCAGCTCTCGGTGCCGCCGCTGGTCACCGTGCCGACCGTCGCCGGCCCGCCGCCGAGCAGGTCGGCCGCCGCGCCCACCAGGTCGTCCTCGATGCGGGCGACGCTGGGGAAGGCGGTCGGGTCCAGCGCGTTGGTCCACTGGAACGCGGCCTGCGCGGCGGCGGCGAGGTCCTCGACGCCGGCGAGCCCGGAGTCGTAGACGTAGGCCATCGTCGAGCCCCCGTGGGTGGGCACGTCGCCGGCCTGCAGCGCGGTGAGCTCGGCCAGCACCTCCTGCGGCGTCACGCGGGGACCTCCTGGGGCCGGGCGGGGACGGGGTGGAGCCGGTAGCGGGCCAGCACCGGCAGGCTGGCCAGCACGAGCAGCGCCGGGACGACGGTGAAGCCCAGCCGGACGGCGAGCACCGCGCCGCCGGACTGGACGGCGTCGCCGCCGGCGGAGGAGACGTAGCCGGCCGCGGCGAGCAGCAGCCCGAGCAGGCCCGGCCCCACGGCGAGGCCGAGCGTCTCGGCGGCCGTCCAGACGCCGGTGAAGACGCCGGCCCGCCGCCGCCCGGAGGCGGCCTCGTCGGCGGCGACGACGTCGGGCAGCATCGCCAGCGGGAACATCTGCATGCCCGCGTAACCGACGCCGACCAGCACCACGAGCGCGACGGCCGCCCCCGTGCCGCCGGTGCCGACCAGCGCCAGCGCCCCGGTGCCCACCGCGAACAGCGCCGAGGACGCCAGCAGCCCGGTCCGCTTGCCCAGCCGCCGGCTCACCCGCAGCCACAGCGGCATGACGAGGATCGCCGGGCCGACCAGCGCGGCGAACAGCAGCGAGCCGGCCGCGGCGTCGCCGAGCACGTGCTCGGAGAAGTAGGGCACGCCGGCGAGCATCACGCCGATCCCCAGCGCCTGGACGACGAACCCGGTGAGCAGCACCCGGAACGGCCGGGACCGCCAGGCGACGACGAGCGTCGCGCCCAGCCGGCCCTCGCTCGTCACCCGGGTGAGCGTGGGCGCCCGCCGCGTGCCGGCCACCGCGCCGAGCATCCCGGCGGCCAGCAGCACGGCCACGAACACCGCCATGGCCAGGTGCCCGGCGCGCCCGCCGCCGAACGCGTCGACCACCGCCGGCGCGCCGGCGCCGGCCAGCAGGATGCCCACCGCCAGCGCCGCCACCCGCCACGACACGAGCGTGGCCCGCTCGCCGGGGTCGTCGGTGATCTCGGCCGGCTGGGCGACGTAGGGCACCTGGAAGCAGCCGTAGGCGGTCGCCGCGAGCAGGAAGGCCACCGCCACCCACGCTGCGGCCGCCGCCGGCGGGGCGCCCGGCCCGGTGAACACGAGGACGAACAGCGGCGGCAGGGCGAGCCCGCCGGCCAGCATCCACGGCCGGCGCGGCCCCCAGCGGCCCGTCGTCCGGTCCGAGCGGCTGCCGATCCACGGGTTGAGCAGCACGTCCCAGGCCTTGGGAGCGAACACCACCAGCCCGGCCAGCCCGGCGGCGACGCCCAGCTCGTCGGTCAGGTAGTGGAGCAGCAGCAGGCCGGGCACCGTGCCGAACGCCGCCGTCCCGATCGAGCCGAGGGCGTAGCCGAGGTGGGTCCCCCGGGACAGGCGCGGTGCGACGGCGGTCACAGCGGGGGACCGTAGCCGCCGTCGGCGCGGCACGGTCCCGGAGACCTCCGCGGGGTCCACCGATGAGGGAGGCGCCGCCGGGCGGTCTCCCCGGTGTGGCCCCGCGACGGCGCCGGGCCCCGCCCGCCCAGGAGGCGACCATGGACCCCGACCCGAGCACCCCGGCCGCTCCCGAGGCCCGCGCGGCGGCGCTGCGCACCCTCGACCGGCTCGTCGGCACCTGGACCGTCTCGGGCCCCGGCGGCCCGCGCGGCCAGGTCCGCTACGAGTGGATGGACGGCGGCAACTGGCTGGTCCAGCACGTGGACCTGCGCGGCGACGACGCCACCCGCGGGGTGGAGTACATCGGCTGGGACGAGGCCGCCGGCGAGCTGCGGTCGCACTACTTCGGCGCCGGTGGGGAGCTGCTCGAGTACACCTACCGGGTCGAGGACGACGTCCTCCGGATCTGGTTCGGCGGCACCGACTCCCCGGCCCGCTACGAGGGGCGCTTCAGCCCCGACGGCACGGTCAACGAGGGCGCGTGGCGGTGGCCCGGCGGCGGCTACGAGTCCACGATGACCCGGGCCGGCTGACCTCAGCCCAGCACGGTCTCCGCGCAGTCCCCGAGGTCCTCGGGGGAGGTCGCCGCGGGGCAGTCCAGCCGCAGCCAGTCACCGGTGCCGAACCGGTCGCGGCTGCCGTCGACGAACACCTCCAGGCCGGGGAGGCCGGGCCGGGCGCGGTACCAGCTCGTCACGGGGTCGCCCTCGGTGGTCGGGCGGGTGACCTCCAGCTCGGCCTCGCCGGCGGCCAGGCACGCCAGGGCGTCCGCCGCGACCCGCTCGCCCTGGCCGAGGTCCTGGGCGGGGCAGGCGGGCAGCGCATCGCGGTCGGTGAACGCGGCCGGGGCGCCGGCCGACGGGGCGCACGCGGCACACGCCAGGGCGGTGAGCAGCACGACGGCACGGGTCACGCGGCGAGCATGGCGCGCCCGGGTCTCGGCGCGGTCTCAGCCGCCGAGGGTGACCAGGTCGGCCAGGTAGGGGTCCACGGCCTCGCGGACACCGGTGTTGGCGTAGACGAACCAGACCGCGACCCCGAGGAACAGGGGGGCCAGCACCGCCTTCTCCAGCGTCGTCCCGGTGCGCATCGGGGTGAGCGCGAGCCGCCGCCGCTTGGCCAGCCACAGCACCGGCAGGGGCACGCCCTGCTTGGTGATCAGGTCGCCCGCGATGTGCGTGAGGACGCCCAGCCCGACCGCGAGAGGCAGCCACGTCGGCTGCGGGATGTGCGCCAGCAGCAGCCAGGCGCCGCCGAAGGAGAGCACCAGGTTGCCGACGACGGTGTTCTCCGCGCGGCCGGGGATGACGAAGTGCAGCGCCCGCAGCGCCAGCCCGATCCCCAGCGCCATGACCACGAGGCTGGACCAGAACAGGTTGGCCGCGGCGAGCGCGAGCGCGCCGAAGGCCAGCGGCGCCAGGACGGCGTCGTGGGTGCCCCAGCGGTGCCCGCCGGCCAGCCGGCCGATCGCGCCGGAGGGCACGTCGGTGACCGGCCCCCACATGTCCGAGACCGTGGAGCCGGTGTGGTCGAGGTCGGGCAGCATGGCGAACCCGCCGACCGCGGCCACCCACGCGACCTGGGCGACGGGGCCCTCGACGGGCGCCCAGGGCAGGGTCGCCGCGCCGGCCGCGAGTCCGGACAGGGCGTGCGAGTGACCGAGCACGGACACAGCGTGCCGTCGTGCGCGGCCCGGCCGGTGCAGGCGCGCTCCACGGACGACGAGATCGGCGATCTCGCGCACTCCGGGTGGCCGGAGCCGGCGGGATCACCGATCTCGTCGTCGTGTGGTCGGGCTAGTCGAGGTCCTCGACGTCGTCGGTGCCGCCGCGCGCCAGCCACGTGGCCAGCCGCTCGATCGGCACCTCGAAGTCGGGGTGCTGGTCGACGAAGGCCTGCAGCTGGTCGGCCAGCCAGGCGAGGGTCACCTGCTCCTCGCCCCGCCGGTCGGCCAGCTCCTCCAGGCCCCGGTCGGTGAAGTACACGCTCAGTCGGCGAAGGCGCTCGCGACGAGCTCCTTCTGCTCCACCTCGTGGACCTTCGCCGAGCCGACCGCGGGGCTGGCCGAGGCCTTCCGGCTGACCCGCCGCAGCGTCCGGCCGCCGAGGTGCTCGGGGAGGTTGAGCGCCATGAACGACCAGGCGCCCATGTTCGCCGGCTCCTCCTGCACCCAGACGAGGTCCTGCGCGTTCGGGTAGCGGCCGACCGCCTCGGCGATCTGCTCGGCCGGCAGCGGGTAGAGCTGCTCGACCCGCAGGATCGCGGTGTCCGTGCGGCCCTCGTTCTCCCGCTGCGCGACCAGGTCGTAGGCGACCTTGCCGCTGCACAGCAGCACCCGGCGCACCGCGGCGTCGTCGAGCGGCTCGCCGCCGACACCGGGGTCGCCGAGCACCGGGCGGAAGCCCTCGTCGGTGAAGTCCGCGACCGGGCTGACCGCCGCCTTGGCCCGCAGCAGCGACTTCGGCGTGAACACGACCAGCGGCCGGTGCACGTCGGAGAGCGCCTGCCGGCGCAGCAGGTGGAAGTAGTTGCCCGGGGTCGAGCAGTTGGCGACGGTCATGTTGTTCTCGGCGCACAGCTGCAGGAACCGCTCGATGCGGCCGCTGGAGTGGTCCGGGCCCTGACCCTCGAGACCGTGCGGCAGCAGCATGGTCACGCCGGAACGCTGGCCCCACTTGGCCTCGCCCGAGGAGATGAACTCGTCGATGACCATCTGCGCGCCGTCGACGAAGTCGCCGAACTGGGCCTCCCAGAGGACCAGCGCCCTGGGGTTGGCCACCGAGTAGCCGTACTCGAACCCGAGGGCGGCGTACTCGGACAGCAGCGAGTCGTAGACGAAGAACTTCGCCTGGTCCTCGGCCAGGTGCGCCAGCGGCGTGTACTCGGCGGCGGTCTCCCGGTCGATGAGCACCGAGTGGCGCTGCACGAACGTGCCGCGGCGGGAGTCCTGACCGGCCAGCCGCACCGGGATGCCCTGCATGAGCAGCGACCCGAAGGCCAGCAGCTCGCCCATCGCCCAGTCGATGCCGCCCTCACTGATCATCGCCGCGCGCCGCTCGAGCAGCCGCTTGAGCTTCGGGTGCGGGGTGAAGTCCGGCGGCAGCGAGACGTGCGCGTCGCCGATCGCCTTCATCACCTCGGGGGTGATGGCGGTGGCGACGGGGGAGACCTGCTGGGCCGGCTGGTCCATGACCGGCTGCGGCTTGGGGGTCTCGGTGACGTCGTGGGTCTCGGCGAAGGCCCGCTCCAGCTGGTCGCGGTAGTCCTTCAGCGCCTCCTCGGCCTCGGCCAGCGTGATGTCGCCGCGGCCGACCAGCGCCTCGGTGTACAGCTTCCGGACCGAGCGCTTGCGGTCGATGATGTCGTACATCAGCGGCTGGGTCATCGACGGGTCGTCGCCCTCGTTGTGCCCGCGGCGGCGGTAGCAGACCAGGTCGATGACGACGTCCTTCTTGAACGCCTGCCGGTACTCGACGGCCAGCCGGGCCACGCGGACGCACGCCTCGGGGTCGTCGCCGTTGACGTGGAAGACCGGCGCGTTGACCATCCGCGCGACGTCGGTCGAGTAGAGGCTCGAGCGCGCCGCGGCCGGGCTGGTGGTGAAGCCGACCTGGTTGTTGATGACCACGTGCACGGTGCCGCCGGTGCGGTAGCCGCGCAGCTGGGACAGGTTCAGCGTCTCCTGGACGACGCCCTGGCCGGCGAACGCGGAGTCGCCGTGCAGCAGGACCGGCAGGACGGTGAAGCCCTGCTCGCCCTTGTCGATCATGTCCTGCTTGGCGCGGGTGATGCCCTCGAGGACGGGGTTGACCGTCTCCAGGTGCGAGGGGTTGCTCGCCAGCGAGACGGCGATCTCGGCACCCGGCTTGAACGGGTTCTCGAAGGTGCCCTCGGCGCCGAGGTGGTACTTCACGTCGCCCGAACCCTGGACCGTGCCGGGGTCGATGTTGCCCTCGAACTCGCCGAAGATCTTCGAGTAGCTCTTGCCGAGGACGTTGGCCAGCACGTTGAGCCGGCCACGGTGGGCCATGCCGATCGCGACCTCGTCCAGGCCGTGGTCGGTGCCCGCGATGAGGACCTCGTCGAGGATCGGGATGACCGACTCGCCGCCCTCGAGGCTGAACCGCTTCTGGCCGACGTACTTGGTCTGCAGGAAGGTCTCGAACGCCTCAGCGGCGTTGAGCCGGCCGAGGATGTGCTTCTGCTTCTCCCGGTCGGGCTGCTCGGCCTTGAGCTCGATGCGCTTCTGCAGCCACTCGCGCTCCTCGGGGTCGGTGATGTGCATGTACTCCACGCCGACGGTGCGGCAGTAGGAGTTGCGCAGCACGCCGAGGATGTCGCGCAGCGGCATGACCTTCTCGCCGACGAACCCGCCGACGGGGAAGGGCCGGTCGAGGTCCCACAGCGTGAGGCCGTGCTGGAGGATGTCCAGGTCGGGGTGGCTGCGGACCTTGAACTCGAGCGGGTCGGTGTCGGCCATGAGGTGGCCGTTGCGCCGGTAGGACTCGATGACCTCGATGACCCGGGCTTCCTTGTCGATCTGCCCCTCGCGGCTGACCCGCACGTCCGGCATCCAGCGCACCGGCTCGTAGGGGAGGCGCAGCGACCGGAAGACCTCGTCGTAGAAGCCGTCCTCGCCGAGCAGCAGCTGGTGCAGCCGGCGCAGGAAGTCGCCGGACTCGGCGCCCTGGATGATCCGGTGGTCGTAGGTCGAGGTCAGCGTGATGATCTTCGAGACGCCGAGCTCGGTCAGCGCCTCGGGGCTCATCCCCTGGAACTCGGCCGGGTACTCCATCGCGCCGACGCCGATGATCGCGCCCTGGCCGGCGGTCAGCCGCGGCACCGAGTGGACGGTGCCGATCGTGCCCGGGTTGGTCAGGCTGATCGTCGTCCCGGAGAAGTCCTCGAGGGTCAGCTTGCCGGCGCGGGCGCGGCGGATGACGTCCTCGTAGGCGCCCCAGAACTGGGCGAAGTCCATCTGCTCGGCGGCCTTGATCGAGGCGACGACGAGCGAGCGGGAGCCGTCGGCCTTGGGCAGGTCGATGGCCAGGCCGAAGTTGACGTGCTCGGGCTGCACCAGGGTCGGCTTGCCGTCGACCTCGGCGAAGGCCGCGTTCATGTTCGGGAAGTCGTCCAGCGCCCGGACCAGCGCGTAGCCGATCAGGTGCGTGAAGGAGACCTTCCCGCCGCGCGAGCGCTTCAGGTGGTTGTTGATGACGATGCGGTTGTCGGCCAGCAGCTTGGCCGGCACCGCGCGCACGCTCGTCGCCGTCGGCACGGTGAGCGAGGCGTTCATGTTCTTGACGACGCTGGCGGCGGCGCCTCGCAGCGGCGTCCGCTTCGGGCCGTCGGCGGCGGGGGCGGGCTTCGCGGCGGCCGGGGCGGGCTTGGCCGGCGCGGTCTTCGCCGGCGCGGCCTTCTCCGTCCGGTCGGCGCGGTCGGCGGCCTGGTCGACCACGGTGGCCTCCGTGCGCTCGGGGACCGGGGTGGAGCGCGCCGGGGCCGGGGACGGCGCCACGGGGGCGGCGGCCGCGGGAGCCGAGGCGGCGGCGTCGGCGGCGGCCGGGCGCTCGGGGGAGGGCGCGGCGGCCGCGGGCGCCGGCTGGGCGGCGGCACCGTTGCCGGCCGCGGGGGCCGGCGCCTGCTCGCGGTCGTCGCTGGCGGCGACCGGGCTGCCCGGCCGGTAGTCGGCGAAGAACTCGTGCCAGGCCTGGTCCACGCTGGACGGGTCGGCGAGGTACTGCTGGTACATCTCCTCGACCAGCCACTCGTTGGTGCCGAAGCCCGCCACCGCGGAGGAGGACGAGGTGGCGGACGGCCGGGATGAGTTGTCGCGTGACACGGGGCGAGTGCCTTCTTCGTCGTCGGTGGACGTCGCTGGACCGGGGTTGGAGTCTACGCCCGTCCGGTTCTCCGGAACCGCCCGGAGCAGGCCGTCCGCGTCGCGGGAGCCGCTGGTCGGGGGCCGGTCAGTCGGCGGCGCCGGAGGCGACGAGCAGGTCGACGAGCGCGTCCCGGGCGCCCGCCTGACCTGCGTCGCGCCGGTGGCGGGCCGCCGCGATGCGGCTGATGTCGAGCGCGCTGGCGCCGTCGCTGGTGGTGGCGTTGACGTCCGCCCCGGCGGCCAGCAGCAGCCGCACGACCTCGGGCGCGTCGTCGCCCCGGCCGGCCTCGACGGCCTCGTGCAGCGCGGTGCGGCCGGTGTCGGGGTCCCGGCGGCCGACGGTGGCGCCGGCGTCGAGCAGGACGCGGACCAGGTCCGCCCGGCCGACGGCGGCCGCGGCGGCCAGCGCGCCGCCGTCGGGGTCGGCACCGCGGTCGAGCAGCAGGCGCAGCGTGCCCGGGGCGCCGCCGGCGGCGGCGAGCGTGAGCAGGTCCCAGCCGCCGGCGACGTCGGTCAGGGGCGCGCCGGCGTCGAGCTCGGCGGCGAGCCGGCCGGAGTCGTCGAGGTAGGCCGCGGCCGCGGCGTCGACGGCGGCGCCGAGCCCGGTGAGCACGGGGACCAGCTGCGGGGCGTGCTCGACGGCGACGTGCAGCGGCGTGCGGCCGGACTCGGTGCGCGCCCCCAGGTCGGCGCCGGCGTCGACCAGCACGCGCACGACGTCCTCCCGGCCCTGCGCGACGGCCAGGTGCAGCGGCGTCCAGCCGCCGTCGCCGGCGCGCTCGACCGTGCCGGTGAGCAGCCGCGGCGCCTCGGTGACGGCGCTGCGGACGGCCTCGGCGTCGCCGTCGGCCACGAGCCGGCCCAGGCGCTGCAGGGTCATGCGGGTGGTCATGCGAGGGGGACCTCTCGGTGCGGGTGCGGGGAGGCCGGCGCGGGCTAGCCGACGTCGCGGCGGACGGCCAGGAAGGTGCCGAGCAGGGCCGCCAGCAGACCGTATCCGAGCAGCAGCAGGCCGCCCTGCCACGGCTCCAGGAGGTCCGGGGCCTGGAAGTCGGAGGTGACCGCCTGCACCGCGCCGCCGGGCAGCCACTTGTACGCGCCCTGGATCGCGCCGATCGAGGAGATGATCGGCTCGGCCACGTACAGGTAGACCAGCGCGCCGACGATCGCGCCGACCTGGTTGCGCAGCAGCGCGCCGACGCCGACGCCGATGACCGCGAAGACGACGAGCACCAGCCCGGCCGCGCCCAGCGTCCGCAGGTTGTCCGCGTCCAGCGCCGGCGCCGCTCCGCGGGCACCGGCGTAGACCAGGACGACGACGGTGACGACGGCCAGCACGAGCAGCGCGAACGGGACCGCCGCGGCGGCGAAGGCGAGCAGCTTGCCGGCGACCACCCGCCCGCGGCGCGGGGTGGTGAGGAAGGTCGGCGTCGCGGTGCGGTGCCGGTACTCGGCGGTCATCCCGATGATGCCGAGGATCAGGAAGAACACGCTGGCGTTGGCCGCGACGGAGAAGACGACCTCCTCGTACTCCGGCGTCCCCACCGCGGGCAGCCCCGGCTGGCCGTCCTGCTCGACGCCGGCCAGGCCGGTGAACAGCGCGGCGAAGCCGCCGGCCATGAGGCAGGCGCCGGCCAGCAGGCCGATCCACACGCGCGTGGTGAACAACTTGGTCCACTCGGCGCGCACCAACGCGGTCATCGGGCGGCTCCCTCGGCGGTCACGGCGGCCGGGTCGGCGGCGAACTGCTCCTGGCCGGCGGTGAGCCGGAAGTACAGGTCCTCGAGGCCGGTGGTCTCGGCGCGCAGCTCGTGCAGCTCCACCCCGGCGGCGAAGGCGCGGGCGCCGACGTCGGCCGGCGTCGTCCCGCGCACGGTGACCAGGCCGTCCTCGCCGCGGGTGGCGACGACGCCCGCCTCGGTGAGGACGGCGGCCAGCCGGTCGGCCTCGGGGCTGCGGGCCAGCACGCCGCCCCCGGACGCCCCGGCGCGCAGCTCGGCGATCGAGCCCTGCCGCACCAGCCGGCCGGCGCCGACGATGACCACGCGGTCGGCGGTCTGCTCGACCTCGGCGAGCAGGTGGCTGGAGACGAGGATCGTGCGCCCCTCGTCGTGGGCGAGGTGCCGCAGGAACCCGCGCAGCCAGAGGATGCCCTCGGGGTCCAGGCCGTTGGCCGGCTCGTCGAGCACGAGCACCGGCGGGTCGCCGAGCAGGGCGGTGGCCAGTGCCAGCCGCTGCCGCATGCCGAGGGAGTAGCCGCCGGCGCGGCGGCGCCCGGCGGCGGTCAGCCCGACCCGCTCGAGCACCTCGTCGGCGCGGGAGACGGGCAGACCGGCGGCGCGGCAGTACACGCGCAGGTGGTCGCGGCCGGAGCGGGCGGGGTGGAACGCGGTCTCCAGGACGGCACCGACGGTGCGCACCGGCTCCCGCAGGGCCGCGTAGGGCACGCCGTCGAAGGTCGCGGTGCCGGCGTCGGGCGTGACCAGCCCGAGCACCATCCGCAGCGTCGTCGTCTTGCCCGCGCCGTTGGGGCCGAGGAAGCCGGTCACCGAGCCCGGCTCCACGGTGAAGCCCAGGTCGGAGACGGCCCGCACCGTGCCGAAGGTCTTGCTCAGACCGGACACCTCGACCCGCACCGGTCCCGCGCGTCCGGGAGTCGCGCTGGTCATGGTCCTCCTCAGCCGTCGGTCCCCGTGCGGTCGCCATCCTGGCCCACGCCGGGGACGCTGCCGAGGTCGCGAGGGGACGGCGCGCCGTCCCGTCGTGCTCCGGCAACCCGCCGTCCACCAGCCGTTTCCCGCCGGCCCGATCGGGTGCCCGGCCCGTGACCGGCGGCACAGCGGCGCGGCGCGATCACTACAGTGCGCGCCGTGAGCGCCTATCGGACGGTCGTGGTCGGGACCGACGGCTCGGAGTCCTCGCTGCGCGCGGTCGCGCGGGCCGGTGCCCTCGCCGGCGCCTGCGGGGCGACCCTCGTCGTGGCCTGCGCCTACCTGCCCACCGAGGAGGACGACCGGGAGCTGTCCCGGGCCCGGGACGTGCTGGGGGAGGAGGCCTACCAGGTGGTGGGCTCGAACCCCGCCGAGGAGACCGTCCGGCAGGCCGGCGAGGTGGCGTCGGAGGCGGGCGCCGGCGACGTCCGCACGGTCGCCGTCCTCGGGTCCCCGGTGGAGGCGCTGCTCGACGTCGTCCGGCGCGAGGACGCCGACCTGCTGGTGGTCGGCAACCGCGGGCTCAACGGCATCCGGGGCCGGCTGCTGGGCTCGGTCCCGGCCGACGCCACGCGCCGCTCGGCCTGCGACGTGCTCGTCGTCCACACGACGGGCTGACCCGGGGGCGGACGTGGACCCCGGACCCGGCCCGGACCGCGACGCCGTCCGGGAGGCGCTGGAGCGGCTGCTGCTCGGCGGCCCGCGCCGGCTGACCCGGCTGCAGGTGGCCGCGGCGGCGGGCATGCCGCCCGAGCGCACCCAGCGGCTGTGGCGCGCGCTGGGCTTCCCGGACGTCGCCGACGACGACCCGGCCTTCACCCTCGCCGACGTGGGTGCGCTGGCCACCCTGTCGGCGCTCATCGACTCCGGCTTCGTCGACCCCGACACCGAGGCCTCCATCGCCCGGGCCACCGGCCAGGCGCTGTCGCGGCTGGCGGACTGGCAGACCGACCTGCTCGCCGACGTCCTCACCCGGCAGGCCCGCGAGCTCGGTCCCGAGGCCGTCGACCCGGTCGCCGCGGCCGAGGTGCTGCTGCCCCTGCTCGCCCGCACGCAGGACTACGTGTGGCGCCGGCACCTCGCGGCCAACATCGACCGGGTGCTGGCCACCGGCGAGCCCGGCGACCGCCGCGAGCTCGCCGTCGGCTTCGCCGACCTGGTCGGCTACACCACCCGCTCCCGCGGCATGGCCGGCCGCGAGCTCGGCGCGATGGTCGAGGCGTTCGAGGCGACCGCGACCGAGGTCATCGCCCGCTCGCACGGCCGGGTGGTCAAGACCGTCGGCGACGGCGTCCTCTACACCGCGGTCTCCGCCGTGGACGCGGTCGAGATCGGGCTGACCCTGCCCGAGGCCTGGGACGCCCCCGACCGGCCGCCGCTGCGGGTCGGCGCCGCCTACGGCACGGTGCTCACCCGGCTCGGCGACGTCTACTCGCCGGTGGTCAACCTGGCCAGCCGGCTGACCTCGGTGGCACACGCCGGGACGATGCTGGTCGACCGCGAGCTCGCCCGCCGCCTGCGCGGGCAGCCGCGGTACCGGGTGCGGCCGCTGCGCCGGGTGTCGGTGCGCGGCTACGACCACCTCCAGCCGTGGCTGGTCCGCCGCCGGCCGGAGGGGGAGGAGGACAACGCGCTCGAGGACATGCTCGACGACATGGCCGACGACGTCCTCGGCGAGGACCCCGACGAGGACGCCGGCGAGGACCCCGATGAGGACCTCGACGAGGACCACGACGAGGACCACGACGAGGACCACGGCGAGGACCACGGCGACGGGCCGGGCGACGGGAACGCGCGCGACGCCTGACCGGCCCGCGCGCTACCGTGGGTGCGTGCTGTGACCCCCGGAACGACGTCGACCCGACCGATCCGTCCTCCCGGGAGCACCTCCATGAGCGCCACCCTCCTCGCGCGCGGCCTGGCCGCCGGCCACGGCGCCCGCGTCCTCTTCTCCGGCCTCGACCTCGTCGTCGCGCCCGGTGACGTCGTGGGCCTGGTCGGCGTCAACGGCGCCGGCAAGTCCACGCTGCTGCGCACGCTGGCCGGTGAGCTGCCGGCCGGCTCCGGCTCGGTCACGCTGAGCCCGCCGACGGCCACCGTCGGGCACCTGCCGCAGGAGCGCGACCGCCGCGAGGGCGAGACCGTCGCCGCCGCGCTGGCCCGCCGCACCGGCGTCGCCGCCGCGCAGGCCGCGCTCGACGCCGCCACCGCCGACCTCGCCGAGGGCCGCCCCGGCGCCGACGACGCCTACGCCGAGGCGCTGGAGCGCTGGCTGGCCCTGGGCGGCGCCGACCTCGACGAGCGGCTCGAGCAGGTCCTCGCCGAGGTCGCCCCCGGTGTCGACCCGGACGCCGCGATGCCGGCGCTGTCCGGGGGCCAGGCGGCGCGGGTCGGGCTGGCCGCGCTGCTGCTGTCCCGCTACGACGTGCTGCTGCTCGACGAGCCGACCAACGACCTCGACCTGGCCGGGCTCGACCAGCTGGAGGCCTTCGTCGCCGGCACCCGCAGCGGCATCGTCGTCGTCAGCCACGACCGCGAGTTCCTCGCCCGCACCGTCACCCGCGTCGTCGAGCTCGACCTCGCCCAGCAGCTGGTGCGGGTGCACGACGGCGGCTACGACAGCTACCTGGTCGAGCGCGAGGTGGCCCGCCGGCACGCGCGCGAGGAGTACGAGGAGTACGCCGAGACGAAGGCCGAGCTGGAGGCCCGGGCGCGGATGCAGCGCAACTGGCTGGCCAAGGGGGTGCGCGACGCGGTCAAGAAGCAGAAGGACCCCGACAAGTTCATCAAGGCGCACAACCGGTCGACGGCGGAGAAGCAGGGCGCCAAGGCGAAGCAGACCGAGCGGCGGATCGAGCGGCTGGAGGTGGTCGAGGAGCCCCGCAAGGAGTGGGAGCTGCGGATGACCATCGCCGCCGCCCCGCGCGCCGGGGCCGTCGTCGCCACGCTGCGCGACGCCGTGGTGCGCCGCGGGGGCTTCACCCTCGGCCCGGTGAGCCTGCAGGTCGACTGGGGCGACCGGGTGGCGATCACCGGGCCCAACGGCGCCGGCAAGACGACGCTGCTCGGCGCGCTGCTGGGCCGGGTGCCGCTGGACTCCGGCGCGGCCTCGATGGGCCCGGCGGTGCGGCTCGGCGAGGTCGACCAGGCCCGCGGGCTGTTCACCGGCGACCGGCGGCTGCTCGACGCCTTCGCCGCCGAGGTGCCCGACTGGCCGACCGCCGAGGTGCGCACCCTGCTGGCCAAGTTCGGCCTCACCGCCGAGCACGTCCTGCGCCCGGCGGCCACCCTCTCGCCGGGGGAGCGGACCCGCGCGGCGCTGGCGCTGCTGCAGGCCCGCGGGGTGAACGTGCTCGTGCTCGACGAGCCGACCAACCACCTCGACCTGCCGGCGATCGAGCAGCTGGAGTCGGCGCTGGCCGCCTACCCGGGCACGCTGCTGCTGGTCACCCACGACCGCCGGATGCTCGAGGCGGTGGCCACCACCCGGCGGCTCACCGTCGACGGCGGCCGGGTCACGGGATGAAGGACCTCCCTGCCCCCCACTGCTCGCACGCTCGCAGCGGGGCCCTGCAGGGAGGCCGGAACAGCGGCAGGTGCTGCGTGCCGACCGTCAGCTGAGGTCCTGGCCCAGCGCCTCGTCCAGGCCGACGGTGGCCATGCCCGACCAGGTGTCGTCGACGTGGTGGGCCAGCACCATGAGGTCGCGCAGGTTCCCCTCGCGGTCCCGGACGTGGTCGCGCAGCAGCGCCTCCCCGGTGAAGCCCAGGTCGGTGAACAGCGCCAGCGCCGCGCCCTGCTCGGCGACGACCTCCACGACCAGCTTCGCCAGCCCGTCCCCGACCGCCGTCACCAGCGCCTGCCGGGCGAGCTGCCGGCCCAGGCCCTCGCCGCGCCGGGTGGGGGAGACGACCAGCCGCACCTCCCCGACGTGCGAGGACCAGCCGGGCAGCGGGCGCACCGCGACGTACCCGGCGACCTCGTCCCCGTCCAGCGCCACGAACCGCCGCCCGCCCGCGCTGCCCGACGCCCAGGACCGGACGACGTCGGGGTCGGTGACCTCCTCCTCGATGAAGGTCAGGTCGCCCTCGGGCAGGCTCCCGAAGAAGCGCAGCAGCGCGTCGCAGTGCGCCGACCCGAGCTCGACGACGTCCACGCTCAGTCCTCCCCGACCTCGTCGCTGCGCTTCCTCAGGAAGCCGATGATCTCCGGCACCGTGGTCTTCGCCGCCGTCCGGCCGACGACCAGGCCCATGTGTCCCGCGTTGAGCCGCAGCTCGTGCTTGTCCTCCGAGCCGACCAGGTCGATCAGCGGCGCGGTCGCGTCCGGCGGGACGATGTGGTCGCGGTCGGCGCGCACGGTGAGGAACGGCAGCCGGATGTCGGACAGGTGCACCGGGTCCCCGGCGACGGTCAGCCGGTCGGTGACCATCCCGTTGTCACGCACCAGCATCTGCACCGTCTCGCGGGCGGCCGCGCCGGGGAACGGGATGTGGTCGTCGGACCAGCCGGTCATCGCCTGGTAGGCCGCCACGTACTCGTCGTTCCAGAGGCGCTCCCACAGCGTCACGTACCGGGTGACCTCGGAGGTGGGGGTGAGGGTGCGGAACCCCTGGACGACGACCCGCGGCGGCACGTTGCCGTCCTCGTCGACCACGTCGTCGACGTCGAGGCCGCCGCGGAAGACGTCCGCCATCGGCCCCATCTGCGTGAAGTCGACCGGGGTGGCCAGCACGGTGAGGCTGCGGACCGGGGCGTCCGGGTGGTGGGCGGCGTAGAGCAGGGTCAGGTTGCCGCCGAAGCAGTAGCCGAACAGGTTGACCTCGTCGGCGCCGGACAGCTCGCGCACCCGTTCGACGGCGGCGGGGATGTAGTCGTCGACGTAGTCCTCGAGCCGGTTCTGCGCGTCCCGCGCGTCGGGCTCGCCCCAGTCGACCATGTAGACGTCGAACCCCGCGTCGAGCAGCTGCTCGACGAAGGAGTTCCCCGGCGTGAGGTCGAGGATGTAGCTGCGGCTGATCAGGCTGAACACGATCAGCAGCGGCGGCGAGTACCGGACCTTGTCGCTGCGGTAGTGCCACAGCTGGGTGCGGCCGCGCTCCCAGACGACGTCCTTGGGCGTCAGCCCCACGCCGGGCCGGTCGACGCCGGCGACGAGCTTGATGCCGTTACGCGCGCGGAGGGCGTTGCGCTCCACGTCGCGGCGGACGCGGTCGAGGACCGCCTGGGGACTGGGCACCGTCGGCATCGGCTTCCTCCGAGGTCGAGGGGGGCGGGACGTCCGCCGTCCGGGGACGGCGGCGCTCGTTGTCCAGCTGCACGGTCAGTCGCCGGACCTCGCGGTCGAGCGCGCCGACCTGGGCGCGCAGCCGGGCGAGATCGGTGCCGGCGGGCAGGTTGACCAGGTGCCAGGCGCGCGCGGAGACGCCGCGGGCGGTGTCCTTCGCCAGCGTCTGCGCGCGGCGCAGCAGGCCCACCCCGACGGCGAAGTACGGCGTGCGCACCAGGTTCTCCGCGTGCGGGGTCACCCGCTTCTCGGCGGCGTCGTACGCCTGCCGCCACAGCGGGGGCCCCGGCGGTGTCGGTGACGACATCGAGTTCCTCCTCAGCGGGACCGGCTACCCGCCGGGCCTCCTACCCGCCCGCGCGGTGATCTACCGCACAGCGCCGTTACGGTCCTGGGGACGGTGCGGCGCGGGAGAGGAGACCACGGTGGCGGACAGGACGATCCTGGACATGTTCCGGCTCGACGGGAAGGTGGCGATCATCACGGGGGCGTCGTCGGGGCTGGGCGTGGTGTTCGCCCGGGCGCTGGCCCAGGCCGGGGCGGACGTGGCGCTGGGCGCCCGCCGCGAGGACCGGATGTCCGCCACGAAGGAGGCCGTCGAGGCCGAGGGCCGGCGGGCGATCACCGTGCGCACCGACGTCGCCGAGGTGGAGGACTGCCAGGCGCTGGTCGACGCCACGATGGCCGAGTTCGGCCGGGTCGACGTCCTGGTCAACAACGCCGGCATCGGCACCGCGGTCCCGGCCACCCGGGAGAAGCCCGAGGAGTTCCGGTCGGTCATCGACGTCAACCTCAACGGCTGCTACTGGATGGCCCAGGCCTGCGGGCGGGTGATGAAGCCGGGCAGCTCCATCGTGAACATCTCCAGCATCCTGGGCCTGACCACCGCCGGGCTGCCGCAGGCCGCCTACGCGGCGAGCAAGGCCGGCCTCATCGGGCTGACCCGCGACCTCGCCCAGCAGTGGACCGGCCGCAAGGGCATCCGGGTCAACGCGCTGGCACCGGGCTTCTTCGCCTCGGAGATGACCGACCAGTACCCCGAGGGCTACCTCGACCAGCAGATGGGCCGGGTGCTGGCCGGCCGCGCCGGCGACCCGATGGAGCTCGCGGCCGCCCTGGTCTTCCTGGTCAGCGACGCCGGCGGCTACGTCACCGGGACGACGATCCCGGTGGAAGGCGGCATGCTCACCAGCTGACCGGGTCCCGGGGCCCCGCCTCGTGCGGCGGGGCCCCGGTCGCACTCAGCGGCCGTCCGCGCGCGCGGCGAGCTCGGTGATCCGGTCGACCAGCTGCGGCCACACCTCGCGCGGCAGGTCGTGGCCCATCCCGTCGACGACGAGCAGCTCGGCGCCGGGGATCGCGGCCGCCGTCGCCCGGCCGCCGGACACGTTGACCAGCGCGTCGTGCTCGCCGTGGACGACGAGGGTGGGGACGGCGACCCGTGCGAGGTCGGCGGTGCGGTCGGGGCTGGCCAGGATCGCGGCGAGCTGGCGGGCGACGCCGGCCGGGTTGTGGGCGCGGTCGAACGACAGCCCGGCCCGCTCCCGCAGCCCGTGCTCGTCGAACTCGAAGCCGGGGGAGCCGATGACCCGGTAGGTGTCGACCGCACGCTGCACGGCGCTCTCCCGGTCGGTGGCCGGCGGGGCGAGCAGGACGCCGATGGCGGCCTCGGCGGGCGCGCCGACGGCGGGGTCGCCCGTCGTCGACATGATCGAGGTGAGGCTGCGGACCCTCTCCGGGTGCCGGACGGCCAGCGACTGGGCGATCATCCCGCCCATCGAGGCGCCGACGACGTGGGCGCTGTCGATGCCCAGCGCGTCGAGGAGGGCGGCGGTGTCGTCGGCCATGTCGGCGAGGCGGTAGGGCACCTTCGAGTGGTCGCCGCCCATGACGGCGAGGACGTCGGGCGCCCCGGCGTCGTCGAGGTGGGTGGACAGGCCGATGTCCCGGTTGTCGAACCGGACGACGTACAGGCCGCGCTCGGCCAGCATCCGGCAGAACTCGTCGGGCCAGCCGATCATCTGCGTGGCCAGTCCCATGACCAGCAGCAGCGGCGGGTCCCCGGCCGAGCCGAAGGTCTCGTAGGCCAGCTCGACGTCGCCGGCGCGGGTGGTCTGCACCCCGGTGTGCTCCATGCTCCGCACGCTAGCCCCGGACGCGCGACCGCCCGGCACCGGACGGGACCGGTGCCGGGCGGCGCGAGGGGGCGGGACGGTCAGCGCTCGGTGACCTGCCGGCCGGGCCGGGCCTCGGCCAGCAGCTCCTGCAGGCGCTCGTAGGCCGGCTTGGGCGCGTACTCCTCGTCCATCACGGTCGCCTCGCCCTCGGCGGGGAAGAACACCGGCACCCAGGAGTACTTGTCGGTGAAGCCCCAGAGGGTGAAGGAGTTGCAGTCCTCGACGGCGAGGCACGCCTCCAGGGTCCGGCCGTAGTAGTCGGCCTGCTGCTCCAGCTGCCCGGCGGTGGGCTCGCCGCCGGGCGGCAGCACCATGCGGACGTCGAGCTCGGTGATGGCGGTCTCCAGGCCCAGGTCGTCGAAGCGCTGCAGGTTCCGCTGCAGGTCGCCCGGGAACCCGTACTGGATGCTCAGGTGCGCCTGTGCGGAGAAGCCGTCCACGGGCACGCCCTGGGCCTGCAGCTGCTGGATCAGCGCGTGGTAGGCGTTGCTCTTGGCGTTGACGCTCTCCACGCCGTAGTCGTTGAAGAACAGCTTGGCGTGCGGGTCGGCCTCGTGTGCCCAGCGGAAGGCGTCGGCGATGATCCCCGGGCCGAGCTCGCGGATCCAGATGTTCTCCTCGGTCCGGAGGTTCCCGGCCCCGTCGAAGATCTCGTTCGCGACGTCCCACTGCTGGATCTGGCCCTTGTAGCGGCCGACCACCGTCTGGATGTGCTCGCGCAGGATCTCGCGCAACTCCTCGGCCGAGAAGTCGCCCTGCTCCAGCCAGGCCGGGTTCTGGCTGTGCCACAGCAGCGTGTGGCCGCGCACGACCTGGTTGTTCTGGCGGGCGAAGGCGACGATCTCGTCGGCCGGCCCGAAGTTCCAGCGGTCGCGCTCGGGGTGGATGAACTCCCACTTCATCTGGTTCTCGGGCGACAGCGAGCTGAACTCCTCGCCCAGGATCTCGGTGTACTCCGCGTCGTCCGGGAACGGCGGGGGGTAGTCCATCGTCTCGTGGTGGCCGCCACCGGCGACGGCGCTGCCGATCACGAGGTCCTGCGGCGCGAGGCGGCGCAGGCTGTCCTGCTTGTCGTAACCGGGCGCGGTCGCGGTGCCCCCGCCCGCCGGCGCGGCCCAGGCCTGGGCGCCGGTGGACAGCAGGGCAGAGGCGGCGCACGTGGCGGCGGCCAGTCGGAGAACTCGCTTCACGGTGTCCCTCCAAGGACGTCCGGTGCGCGGGCACGGCCCTGTGGCCCGCGTCACTTCCGGAAGTTACCGGAACGCAACCGGTCATCCGCAAGGGGGGTGGGCGGAACGGGAGCGCCCGTGTTGGCCGCTCCACGGCCGTAGGCTGATCGTCGGCCCGGAGGAGGGGACGTGACGGACACCCAGCGCCATGCCGTGACGATCTCCGAGATCGCCGCGAAGGCCGGCGTGTCCGTGCCCACCGTCTCCCGGGTGCTCAACCACCGGTCCGACGTCGCGCCGCACACCCGGGAGCGGGTGGAGCGGCTGCTGCGCGAGCACGGCTACCAGCGCCGCGGCCCGCACCGGGAGGAGCGGGCGGGGCTGGTCGACCTGGTCTTCGACGACCTCGACAGCCCGTGGGCGCTGGAGGTCATCCGCGGCGTCGAGCAGGTCGCGCACGCCGCCGGGGTGGGCACCGTCGTCTCCGCCGTGCACCGGCGGCGCAGCTCGGCCCGGCAGTGGCTGGACAACGTCCGGGCGCGGGCCAGCGACGGCGTCATCCTGGTCACCACCGCGCTCGACCCGGACCTGCACACCGAGCTGCGCGGGCTGCACCTGCCGGCGGTCGTCGTCGACCCGGCCGGGCTGCCCGACCTCGACGTCCCCACGATCGGTGCGACCAACTGGGCCGGCGGGGTCGCCGCCACCGAGCACCTCACCGCCCTCGGCCACCGGCGGATCGCCCACGTCGCGGGCCGCCCGGGGCTGTGGTGCACCCGCGCGCGGCTGGACGGGTACCGGGCCGCGCTGGACGACGCGGGTCTGGCCGCGGACCCGCAGCTGGTCGTCCCCGGCGAGTTCGACTACGCCTCGGGCGCCCGGGCCGCCGCGCAGCTGCTCGAGCTGGCCGACCCGCCCACCGCGGTCTTCGCCGCCAGCGACCAGATGGCGCTCGGCGTCTACGAGGCGGTGCGCCGGCGGGGGCTGCGGGTCCCCGACGACGTGAGCGTCGTCGGCTTCGACGACCTGCCGCAGGCCGCGTGGTCCTCACCGCCGCTGACCACCGTGCACCAGCCCCTCGGGCAGATGGGGGAGCTGGCCGCCCGCACGGTGCTGCGGCTGGTCAACGGCGAGCGGCTCGAGGGACCGAAGGTCGAGCTGGCCACCCGGCTCGTCGTGCGCGACAGCACCGCGCTCCGCTGACCCGCCCCGCCGCGACTCGCCGTCCCGACCTCGCCGGACGCCTCCCACCGTCCGGCCGCGCTTGCTGATGGCTGTGACGGGTGCCACGCTCGGCCGGGCTCGCTTCCGGAAGTTCCCGGAAACGAGCCGCCCCCCGACCGTCGACAGGAGTTCCCGTGCGCCGTCCCGCCCGCCTGGTCCGCCTCGCCGTCCCCGTTCTCACCGCCGGTCTCCTCCTGGCCGCCGCGCCGCCGGCGCAGGCCGGGCAGCCCACGACCGACGTCGTGACGACGACCCGGCACGACGACCGGTCGGTCGCCCTGACCTTCGACGACGGGCCCAACCCGCCGGACACCTACCGCCTGCTCGAGGTCCTGCGCGAGCACCACGTGAAGGCGACGTTCTGCCTGTGGGGCGACCACGTCCGCGAGTACCCCGAGGTCGCCCGGGCGATCGCCCGCGACGGGCACACGCTGTGCAACCACACGATGCACCACGACGACATGGCCTCCTGGACGCCCGAGCAGGTCCGCGCCGACCTCGAGGCCACCTCGGCGGTCATCCGCGATGCGGTGCCCGGCGCCTCCATCCCGTTCTTCCGCGCGCCCTACGGCAGCTGGGGGCAGACGCCGGAGGTCGCCGCGGAGCTGGGCATGCAGCCGCTCGGCTGGGCGCTGGCCGTCGGCGACTGGGAGCCGCCGGGCACCGACGAGCTGGTCCGCCGCGTCGTGGACGGGGTCACCCCGGGCGCCGTCGTCCTGGTGCACGACGGCGGCGGCGACCGCAGCCAGACCGTCGACGCCGTCGACCGGCTGGTCCCGCTGCTGCGCGAGCAGGGCTGGCGCTTCGACCGCCCGGCCAGGACCGCCTGAGCGCGAGCCGGCCCGGGTTTCCCGGCGACACGCCGGGCCGGCCGTCGCTACGCTCCGCCGCCACGTGGGTCGAGGAGAGCGGGGTCGCGGTGGCGGGAGCGTCGGAGGACGAGGTCAGGGAGTTCGCCGCGGGGCTTCGGTCCCTGCTCGACTGGCTGCAGCTGTCCGCGCACGGGACGGGCAACGAGGTCGTCGCGCTGGTGCAGCGGACGCTCGGCCCGGCCGGCCTCGGCCAGTCGGTCGTCGCCCGGGAGCTGCCGCCCTTCGAGCACGTCAACCTGCAGACCGCGCTCGACGCGTGGAGCGCCGCACCCGGGCGCTCCGTGGAGGTGCGCGGCGTCGTGCTCCCGCCGCACTACGTCGGCATCGACCTGCAGCAGCTGATGACCGGTGAGGCGCTGCCGCCGGTCCGGCTGAGCGCGCCCGCGGTGGTCGACCTGCCGAACGGGCCGGGGTCGACGCTGGCCTGCCTGCGCCTGGCGCTGCTGCTCGTCACCGACGACGACGGCCGCTACGTCCTGCTGGTGCAGGAGGCGGGGGAGCACCGGCCGACGATGAGCGTCGAGGTGGCCGGCCTGCCGGTGCAGCGGGCGCAGGCCGTCCTGGCCGAGCTCGACCGGCTGCGCCGCGAGCTCAACGTCTACCGGGGCCGGCTGGTGGAGGTCACCCCGACGCCGACGGGCCAGGTCGCGCTCACCTTCCTGGACCCGCCGGACCTCACCCGCGACGACGTCGTGCTGCCCGCGGCCGTCCTCGACCGCGTCGAGCGGCACGCCGTCGGGGTGGCCGGGCACCGCGCCGGCCTGCGGGCCGCCGGCCAGCACCTCAAGCGCGGGCTGCTGCTCTACGGCCCGCCGGGCACCGGCAAGACGCACACCGTCCGCTACCTGCTCGGCCGCATGGGCGACTACACCCGGCTGCTGCTCACCGGTCGCTCGCTCGGCGTCGTCGGCTCGGTCACCGAGCTCGCCCGCGAACTGCAGCCGGCCGTGGTGGTGCTCGAGGACGTCGACCTCGTCGCCGCCGACCGCTCCTTCGGCCCCGGCGGCAGCCCGGTCCTGTTCGACCTGCTCGACGCGATGGACGGCGCCGCGCCGGACGCCGACCTGCTGTTCGTGCTCACCACCAACCGGGCCGACCTGCTGGAGCCGGCGCTGGCGGCGCGCCCGGGCCGCATCGACGTCGCCGTCGAGGTCGACCTCCCCGACGCCGCGGCCCGCCGGCAGCTGCTGCTCCTCTACGGCCGGGCGGTGCCGTTGCGGCTGACCGACGACGACGTGACGCGCGCCGTCGACCGCAGCGAGGGCGTGACGGCGTCGTTCCTCAAGGAGCTGCTGCGCCGCGCCGTGCTCGAGGCGCTGCACGAGCAGGACCCGCTCGTCGCGGTCACCGCGCAGCACCTCGACCGCGCCCTCGACGACCTGCTCGACTCCACCCAGCAGGTCACCCGCACCCTGCTCGGCGTGGGCGCCGAGGGTGCGGTGGCGGACGGCGGCGGCGCGCAGCCCGGCCTCGCGCCCGTGCACCTCGGAGGCGGCTACCGCCCCTTCCGCCCGCGGTGACCCGGGCTCCGGCGCGTCCCCGCCCCGGGGCGCACGGAACGGTTCCGGATCTGCCTCGTCACCGCTACCGTGCGTCGGGCCACCGCGACATCGCGTGGCGCAGGCACGGGGGCCGGCGTGATGGGGGACCTCGTGGGCATCACCGGTGACGGCTCGTGCGGGAACTGAGCCGACGGGCACTGTTCGGCTGGGCGGGGGCGTCCGTGCTCGCCGCCACCGGCTGCGGTGCGGGAGTGCGTTCCTTCACGGCGGCCACGGAGAGGGCGTCCGCGCCCGCCACGTCGGCTCCTCCGCGTCCCGGACCCCCGCCGGCCAGGGCACCCGCGGTGCGGCTGATCGGCGACGGGTCGACGGCCGACACCGGACCGCAGCCCCACCAGCCGGTCCCGTGGCGGCTGTCGCCCGGCGAGCGCCCGCCCCAGTTCGTCGTCTTCTCCTGGGACGGCGCGGCCAACCTGTCCACCGGTCAGTTCCCCCGGTTCCGGCGGCTGGCGCAGGAGCTCGGCGCGTCGATGACCTTCTTCCTCACGGGGCTGTACGCGCTGCCGGCCGACCAGCGGATGCAGTACGCCCCGCCGCGGCACCCGGTCGGCTCCTCCGACATCGGCTTCCTCTCGACCCAGGAGGTGCTCGACACCGTGGCCGAGGTCCGCCTCGCCTGGCTGGACGGGCACGAGATCGGCACCCACTTCAACGGCCACTTCTGCGGTGAGACCGGCGTCCGGCTGTGGTCCCCGGAGGACTGGACCAGCGAGATCACCCAGGCCAAGCGGTTCGTGCAGACCTGGAAGACCACCACCGGCCGCAGCGACCTGCCGCCGCTCCCCTTCGACTACGACGTCGAGCTGATCGGGGGCCGCACCCCGTGCCTGGAGGGCCAGGACGGGCTGCTGCCCGCCGCCGGGGCGCTGGGGTGGCGGTACGACGCCAGCTCACCCGGCGGGCAGCAGGTCTGGCCCGGGAAGAAGCTCGGCCTCTGGGACTTCCCGCTGCCGTCGGTGCCCTTCCCGGGCACCGATCCGGGCTCGGGCGGCAGCGTGCTCGCCATGGACTACAACGTCATGTACCGGCAGACCCAGGGCGACGTGTCCGGCGACCCGGCGATGTACGGCACCTGGCGGCTGCAGGCCCGGGACGCCTACCTGGCCGGGTTCGAGCGGGCCTACACGACCAACCGCGCGCCGTTCTTCGTCGGCAACCACTTCGAGCAGTGGAACGGCGGGATCTACATGGACGCCGTGGAGGACGCCCTGCGGGCCGTCGCCGGCCGGCCCGAGGTGCGGCTGGTGTCCTTCCGCCAGTTGGTCGACTGGCTGGACGCCCAGGACCCCGCCGTCCTCGACCGGCTGCGGACCCTGCCCGTGGGCACGGCTCCGGCCGGCGGCTGGGAGACCTTCCTGGCCTGAGCCCGTCCCCGGCGTCCACCGGAGTGGACCGGGCCCGGACACGACGGAGGCCCCGCAGCGACTCGCTGCGGGGCCTCCGACCCGGTGTGCCCCCGGCAGGATTCGAACCTGCGCACCCGCCTCCGGAGGGCGGTGCTCTATCCCCTGAGCTACGGGGGCTCGGGGCAGGAGAGAAGTTACCAGCCCTCCCCGCCCGTCCCGGCGGCGGGTCAGGGCGCCGGCAGCGGCGTCCCGCCCCGCGCGGTCAGCATGCCGACCATCGTCGTCACCTCGGCGGTCTGCGTCTCGGCGATCGAGCGGGCCAGCCTCCGCACGGCCGGCTCGGCGGCGTTCTCCGCGGCGTACTGCGCCATGTCGAAGCCGCCCTGGTGGTGGCGGATCATCAGCCGCAGGAACTCGACGTCGAACGCCGGCCCCGACAGCGACCGCAGGGCGGCGAGCTCGTCCTCGGTGGCCATGCCGGGCATCAGCGCGCCGCCGGAACCGGACGTCGAGGACGTGTCGTGGCCGGCGTGCCCGCCGCCCATCCACGCCATGTGCTCACCGCCGGAGCGGGGGAGACCCCACAGCGCGAGCCAGCCCTCCATCTGCCCGGCCTGGTTGGTCTGGGTGCTGGAGATGTCGAAGGCGATCTGCCGGATCTCGGGGTCGGTGCTGCGCTCGAGGGCCAGGTTGGCCATCTCCACGCCCTGCCGGTGGTGCACCGCCATGTCCCGCGAGAAGCCGGCGTCGACGGAGTCCGCCGTCGGCGTCGCCTCCTGCCCGATGCCGAGCCCCACCGCCAGCCCGCCGCCGAGCGCGACCAGCGCGACGGCGATGACGGCCAGGAGCGCGGCCCGCAGGCCGCGGCCGCGCGGGCGGGGGGCCGGCGCGGGGGTCTCCTGCCCGGGGCGGACGGCGGTGGCGGTCACGGCGCTGTCACTCCGTCGGGGACTCGGTGGAGCCGTCGGCACCCATGGTCGGCGTGGTCGGCGCGTCGGTGGTCGCGCCCGCGCCGCGGCTCGCGTCGCCGACGACGAGCGGGTCGCTGATGAAGGTCGGGTTCTCGCAGCTGGCGCCGACCTCGGGGTAGGCGCCCTCGACCTCGGAGTTGAAGGTGAGGAAGTCGGCGAACTGCTCGATCCGCGGGTCGTCGACGGAGTCGACCTTCAGCTGGTGGTTCCAGGACTGCAGGCTGACCGCGGAGTCCAGGCCGGCGTAGGGCGACAGCAGCCGGCCGGAGACGCCGTCGACCAGCTCGGCGAGCTTCTCGACGTCGTCGCCGGTGACCGCGTCCGGGTCGTACGTGATCCACACGGCGCCGTGCTCCATCGAGTGGACGGCGTTCTCGTGCCGGATGTCGACGTCGTAGACGGTGCCGGTGCAGTCGGCCCACTCGCCGTCGTGAGGCCCGCCGACCGGCGGCGTCTGCTCGTACTCCACCGGGGTGGTGACGTGCTCCTGGCCGGCGGCGTAGTCGAAGCTCTGGATGCCGGAGATCTCGTCGAGGGCATCGATCTCCGCGGCGTCGGACTGCCGCACCTGGACGACGGCGTAGGTGATGGCCGCGGCGGCGAACACCACGACGGCGACGGCGGCGGCGATCAGGCCCCACGGCCGCTGCTGCGTCACCACCTGCGTCGGCGGGCGGGTGCGACCGCGGCCCCCCGGGCGGCCGGCGGGCGGGCGGGCCGACGACCCGCTGCCCGACTTCGCCGTCGACACCGGACGTGCGCCGGACCCGGACCGGCTCGACCCGCCTCCGGCGCGGCCGGCCTCGGGCTTGCGGTCCTTCGCCACGTGCTCTCCTCAGTGATCGTCGAGTGGTGCGTCCGCCGGTCGTGGCGCACGATGGGCGCTCCGGCGCGGCAGGCCTCGCGCCTGCCCCGGCACGCGAGTCTAGGTCGCCCGGCTGTGCGCTCCCTGGCAACGCGGGTGCGGCGGGGAACCGGGTCGCGGCCGCTGCCTACGATGACGCGGTGACACCCGAGCAGCTGCGCGACCTCGTCCGGACCGCGGTCGCGGCGGTCGTCGAGCGCGGCACGCTCGCCGTCGCCGTCCCCGACGACGTCCTCGTCGAGCGTCCCAAGAACCCCGAGCACGGCGACTACGCGACCAACGTCGCCCTGCGCCTGGCCAAGCCCGCCGGCATGCCGCCGCGCGCCGTGGCCGACCTGCTGGCCGAGGAGCTGCGCGCGCAGCCGGGCGTCGGGCGGGTCGACGTCGCCGGTCCCGGCTTCCTCAACGTCACCCTCGCGCAGGGCGCGCTGGGGCGGATCGCCGTGCAGGCGGTCACCGCGGGGGAGGCCTACGGCCGGACCGCCACGCTGGCCGGTCAGCGGCTGGACCTCGAGTTCGTCTCCGCCAACCCGACCGGCCCGGTGCACATCGGTGGCAGCCGGTGGGCCGCCGTCGGCGACGCGATCGGCCGGCTGCTGCAGGCCGGCGGCGCCGACGTGACCCGCGAGTACTACATCAACGACGCCGGCGCGCAGATCGACCGCTTCGCCCGCAGCCTGCAGGCCGCCGCGAAGGGCGAGCCGGTGCCCGAGGACGGCTACGGCGGCGCCTACATCGCCGACATCGCCGCCGCCGTCGTCGCCGAGGTCCCCGACGTGCTCGACCGGGACGACGAGGCGCAGCGGCAGGCCTTCCGCGACCGCGGCGTCGCGCTGATGCTCGACGAGATCCGCCGGTCGATGGAGGGCTTCGGCGTCGACTTCGACGTCTGGTTCTCCGAGAAGTCGCTGTACGACACCGGCGCGGTGGACAAGGCGCTGGCCCGGCTGCGGGAGCAGGGGCACGTCTACGAGTCCGACGGCGCGGTGTGGCTGCGCACCACCGACTTCGGCGACGACAAGGACCGGGTGCTGGTCAAGGCCGACGGCGAGACGACGTACTTCGCCTCCGACTGCGCCTACTACCTGGACAAGCGGGCCCGCGGCTTCGACCGGGTCGTGATCATGCTCGGCGCCGACCACTCCGGCTACGTCGGCCGGTACAAGGCGCTGGTGGCCGCGACCGGCGACGACCCGGACACCCACCTCGAGATCCTCATCGGCCAGCTGGTGAACCTGCTGCGCGACGGCGAGCCGGTCCGGATGAGCAAGCGGGCGGGCACGATCGTGCTGCTGTCCGACCTCACCGACGCGATCGGCGTCGACGCCGCCCGGTACGCCCTGGCCCGCGCCTCGGTGGACCAGACCATCGACATCGACGTCGAGCTGTGGAGCCGGCGCACCAACGACAACCCGGTCTTCTACGTCCAGTACGCGCACGCCCGGATCTCCTCGGTGCTGCGCAACGCCGCCGACCTCGGCCTCGGGCTGGGGGACGCGGACGGCGTCGACCCCGGGCTGCTCACCCACGAACGGGAGAACGACCTGCTCCGGGCGATCGGCGAGTTCCCGCGGGTGGTGTCCTCGGCCGCCGAACTGCGCGCGCCGCACCGGGTGGCCCGCTACCTCGAGGAACTGGCCGGCACCTACCACCGCTTCTACGACGTCTGCCGGGTCCTGCCCCGCGGCGACGAGGAGGCGACGCCACTGACCACCGCGCGGCTGTGGCTGTGCGCGGCCACCGCGGTGGTGCTGCGCAACGGCCTGGGCGTGCTCGGCGTCTCCGCGCCGGAGCGGATGTGAGGGCCCACCCGGCGGGGCCGCTCCACGGCGCCTTCGCCCCGGAGCCCTCGGCCGGGATGCCCCCGGCCGACCTCGGCGCACTCGACCCGCAGGTCTGGCCGCGCACGGCCCGCCGGGTCGACGGCGTGCTGCACCTGGGCGGGAAGCCGGTCACCGAGCTCGCCCGCACCCACGGCACCCCGCTGTTCGTCCTCGACGAGGAGGACTTCCGCGGCCGCGCCGCCGACTTCGCCGCCGCCTTCGACGGCGCCGACGTGCACTACGCCTCCAAGGCGTTCCTCTGCGGCCAGGTGGCCCGCTGGATCGCCGACGACGGCCTGCACCTGGACGCCTGCAGCGGCAACGAGCTCGCCGTCGCGCTGGCCGCCGGCTTCCCCGCCGAGCGGATCGCGCTGCACGGCAACAACAAGTCGCTGGTCGAGCTGCAGCTGGCCGTCGACTCCGGCATCGGCCACGTCGTGCTCGACTCCTTCGACGAGATCGACCGGCTGGTGCCCATGGCCGCGGCGCGGGTGGCCGCCGGCGGCGACCCGGTGCCGGTGCTGGTGCGCACCACGGTCGGCATCGAGGCGCACACCCACGAGTTCATCGCCACCGCCCACGAGGACCAGAAGTTCGGCTTCTCGCTGGCCACCGGCGACGCGCTGACCGCCGCCGTGCGGGTCATCCGCGAGCCCGCGCTGCACCTGGCCGGGCTGCACAGCCACATCGGCTCGCAGATCTTCGACACCGCGGGCTTCGAGGCCGCCGCGCACCGCGTCGTCGGGCTGATGGGGCAGGTCCACCAGGCCACCGGCGAGGTGCTGGAGGAGTTGAACCTCGGCGGCGGGTTCGGCATCGCCTACCTGTCCGACGACGACCCGGTCACCCCCGCCGACGTCGCCCGCCGGCTGCGCACCGTCGTCGCCGCCGAGTGCGCCGCGCTGGACCTGCCGGTGCCGCGGCTGGCCGTCGAGCCCGGCCGCGCGATCGCCGGGCCCGGCACGGTGACGCTGTACGAGATCGGCACGATCAAGCCGGTCCGGCTGGGCGGCGGCCACGGCGGCCCGCAGGTCCGCAACTACGTCTCCGTCGACGGCGGGATGAGCGACAACATCCGCACCGCGCTCTACGACGCGAGCTACACCTGCGTGCTGGCCAACCGCACCTCCGACGCCGCGCCGGCGCTGTGCCGCGTCGTCGGCAAGCACTGCGAGAGCGGCGACGTGCTGGTCCGCGACCTGTGGCTGCCCTCGGACGTGCAGCCCGGCGACCTGCTCGCCGTCGCCGCCACCGGCGCCTACTGCTGGTCGATGGCCAGCAACTACAACTACCTGCTCAAGCCGCCGGTGGTGGCCGTCCGGGACGGCGCCGCCACCGAGATCGTGCGGCGTCAGACACTGTCCGACGTGTTCGCCCTGGACGCCGTGCTGGCCGCGACGCCGGCCCCGTCCCCGGCGATCGACCAGCCCGCGCCCGAGCACCCCGTGGGAGCCCGCTCGTGAAACCGCTCAAGGTCGCCCTGCTCGGCTGCGGCACCGTCGGCAGCGCGGTGCTGCGGCTGGTCGACGAGCAGGCCGCCGACCTCACCGCCCGGGTCGGCCGCCCGGTGCAGATCGCCGGGGTCGCCGTCCGCCGGCCCGACCGGCACCCCGACGTGCCCGCGGACCTGCTCACCACCGACGCGCTCGGCCTGGTCACCCGCGACGACGTCGACCTGGTCGTCGAGGTCATCGGCGGGATCGAGCCGGCCCGCACGCTGGTCCAGGCGGCCATCGAGGCCGGCAAGTCGGTGGTCAGCGCGAACAAGGCGCTGCTGGCCGAGGACGGCGTCGCGCTGCACGCCGCGGCCGCGAAGGCCGGCGTCGACCTGTACTACGAGGCCGCGGTGGCCGGGGCGATCCCGCTGCTGCGCCCGCTGCGCGAGTCGCTGGCCGGCGACCAGATCCGCCGGGTGGTCGGCATCGTCAACGGCACGACCAACTACATCCTGTCCCGGATGGCCGAGACCGGGCACGGCTTCGCCGAGGCACTGGCCGAGGCCACCGAGCTCGGCTACGCCGAGGCCGACCCGACCGCCGACGTCGACGGCTTCGACGCCGCCGCGAAGGCCGCGATCCTCGCGTCGCTGGGGTTCCACACCGCGGTCACCGCCGCCGACGTGCACCGCGAGGGCATCTCGTCGGTCACCGCCACCGACGTCGCCCGCGCCGCCGAGATCGGCTGCACGGTGAAGCTGCTGGCCATCTGCGAGCGGGTGCCGGGCAACGGGGACGGGGAGGGCGAGTCGGTCGCCGTCCGCGTGCACCCGGCGATGATCCCGACGTCGCACCCGCTGGCCGCCGTCGGCGGGGCGTTCAACGCCGTGTTCGTCGAGGCCGAGGCCGCCGGGCAGCTGATGTTCTACGGGCAGGGCGCCGGTGGCGAGCCCACCGCGAGCGCCGTGCTCGGCGACCTGGTCGCCGTCGCCCGCAACCTGGTGGCCGGCGCCGCCGGGGCCGGGCCCACCGCCTACGCCGACCTGCCGGCGCGGCCGATCGCCGAGACGCCCACCCGGTACCACGTCAGCCTCGACGTGGCCGACGTCCCCGGTGTGCTGGCGACCGTCGCGACCGCCTTCGCCGAGCACGGGGTGAGCATCGCCACCGTCCGCCAGGACGGGCACGGCGACGCCGCCACGCTGGTCATCGTCACGCACAGCGCCCCCGACGCGGCGCTGTCGGCGACGATCGCCGCGCTCCGGGAGGTCCCCGCGGTCCGCGGGGTCACCAGCGTGCTGAGGGTGGAGGGTCTGTCATGACGGGGACGCTGCGCGGTGCCGTCTCGCCGTTCTGGCCCGGGCTGATCGAGGCCTACCGGTCGCGGCTGCCGGTCAGCGACACCACGCCGGTGGTCACCCTCCACGAGGGCGCGACCCCGCTGGTGCCCGCCGTCGAGCTGTCCCGGCGCACCGGCTGCGAGGTGTTCCTCAAGGTCGAGGGCGCGAACCCGACCGGGTCGTTCAAGGACCGCGGCATGACCATGGCCATCACCAAGGCGCGCGAGGAGGGCTCGCAGGCGGTCATCTGCGCGTCCACCGGCAACACCAGCGCCAGCGCCGCGGCCTACGCCGCGCGTGCCGGGATGGTCTGCGCCGTCCTCGTGCCGCAGGGCAAGATCGCGCTCGGCAAGCTCGCCCAGGCGCTGGTGCACGGCGCCAAGCTGCTGCAGGTCGAGGGCAACTTCGACGACTGCCTCGCGCTGGCCAGCAAGCTGGCGATCGACTACCCGGTCAGCCTGGTCAACAGCGTCAACCAGTACCGCATCGAGGGGCAGAAGACCGCCTCGTTCGAGGTCGTCGACGTCCTCGGCGACGCCCCCGACGTGCACTGCCTCCCGGTGGGCAACGCCGGCAACATCACCGCCTACTGGCAGGGCTACCGCGAGTACGCCGACGACGGCACCGCGACCAGGCGCCCGCGGATGTTCGGCTTCCAGGCCGCCGGCGCCGCGCCCATCGTCACCGGCCAGGTGGTCGAGAACCCGAGCACCATCGCGACGGCGATCCGCATCGGCAACCCGGCGTCGTGGACGAAGGCGCTGGCCGCCCGCGACGAGTCCGGCGGCCGCATCGACGCCGTCACCGACCGCGAGATCCTCGCCGCCTACCGGCTGCTCGCCCGCGGCGAGGCGGTCTTCGTCGAGCCCGCCTCGGCCGCGTCGGTCGCCGGGCTGCTCAAGGTGGCCGCGGCCGGGGAGCTGGAGCCGGGGCAGCGCGTCGTGTGCACCGTCACCGGCAACGGGCTCAAGGACCCGGAGTGGGCCATCTCCGGCGCGCCCGCCCCGGTCACCGTGCCGGTCGACGCCGCCGCGGCCGCCGCGCAGCTGGGCCTCTGAGTGGCCGCTCGGTCCTCCGTGCGGGTCCGCGTGCCCGCGACCAGCGCCAACCTCGGTCCCGCGTTCGACTGCGCCGGCCTCGCGCTGACCCTGCACGACGTCGTCGAGTTCGCCGTCGCCGACTCGGGGCTCACCGTCGAGGTGTCCGGCGTCGGCGCGGGGGAGCTGCCCACCGACGAGCGGCACCTGGTCGTGCGGGCCTTCCGCGCCGCGTGCGAGCGGCTCGGCTGGACGCCGCCGGGCCTGTGCGTGCGCGCGGAGAACGCGATCCCTCAGGGGCGGGGGATGGGCTCGTCGGCCGCGGCCGTCGTCGCGGGCGTGGTCGGCGCGTTCGAGCTCTGCCCCGACGTCGACGTCCGGGACGACGACGCCGTGCTGCGGCTGGCCGACGAGCTCGAGGGGCACCCGGACAACGTCGCCGCCTGCCTGCTCGGCGGCGCGACGCTCTCCTGGACGACACCCGAGGGCGCGCGGGCCGACCGGCTGCCGGTGAGCGAGGACGTCGTGCCGGTGGTGCTGGTGCCCGGTGCGACGCTGTCGACGCACACCGCGCGCACACTGCTGCCGGCGTCGGTGCCGCACGCCGACGCCGCGTTCACCGCCGCCCGCGCCGCGCTGCTGGTGCACGCGCTCACCGCGGAGCCCGGGCTGCTGCTCGAGGCCACCGACGACCGGCTGCACCAGCGGCAGCGCGCGGCCGCGATGCCGGACACGATCGCGCTGGTCGACCGGCTGCGCACCGCCGGCCACGCCGCCGTCGTCTCCGGGGCGGGGCCCAGCGTCCTCGTGCTCGCGCGGCGGCGCCCCGGCGACGTCCCCGGCGACCCGGCGGCCGTGCGCGAGGTGACCGGGATCACCCCGGACGGGTGGCGCGTGTACCCCCTCGAGGTGGACCACGACGGCGCCTGCGTGGTGGGAGTGGCGCCTGGGGTATCGTCTTCGTAACGAGGAACACTCCGCTGGTCAGCGGTGTTGTCCCGTCCGTGGGGCGAGTCCTAGGCTTGCTGCGTAGCCGCCCCTCGGGCGAGCCTCGCGCGGAACGTGCAGACGACCTTCCTGTCGACGCTGATCCCCGCTCCGCACCCACTGGATCCGCCGTCCCCCCTGTCCCGAAACAGACGGACGGGGCGGCGCCGGGTCACCTCCTGCGCTGGTAGGCGCAGGTCACCGCAGGGAAGGACCTGTACGTGAGCGAAACCACCGACCTCGCCACCACCGGCGTCCCCGAGGGCGCTGCGGGCGAGGCACCTGCGGCCTCCGGCACGGCGGGCCGCTCCCGCCGCCGCGGCAGCGGGCTCGCCGGCATGCTGCTCCCCGAGCTGCAGCGGCTCGCGGCCGAGCTGGGCATCCCCGGCACCGGCCGCATGCGCAAGGGCGACCTCGTCGCCGCCATCTCCGCCCGCCAGGTCGGCGGCGCGGCGCCGGGCAGCGTCCCGGCGCCCGGCGCTCCGGCCGACGCGGCCCCGAACGTCCCGGCCTCGCGGGGCGCCGACACCGTCGCCGCCACCGCCACGCCGGTCGAGGCCCCCGTCTCCGGGGGCGCCAACGGCGGTCCGGTGACCGCACCGGCCACCGACGCCCCGGCCGAGGGCGCCCCGCGCCGCCGGCGCGCCTCCAGCCGCCCGGCCGGTGCCCCCACCGCGGAGGCCCCCACCGCGGAGGCGCCCGCCGCCGAGGCTCCGGCCGCCGAGGCCCCGGCCGCCGAGGCTCCTGCTGTCGCCGCGCCGGTCGCCCCGCCCGCGGAGCGGACCGAGGGCGAGCGTCCCGCCGGTGACCGCACCGATGGTGACCGCGGCGACGGCGACCGCACCGACGGCGACCGCCCGGCCCGCAACCGGGACCGCAACCGCACCCGGGACGGCCGCGACACCCGCGACGGCGACCGCGCCGAGCGCGGCACCCGCGACGGCAACCGGGACGGGCAGCGCGACGGCACCCGGGACGGCGACCGCGCCGAGCGCGGCAACCGGGACGGGCAGCGCGACGGCACCCGTGACGGCGACCGCGCCGAGCGCGGCAACCGGGACGGGCAGCGCGACGGTGCCCGCGACGGCCAGCGCGACGGCCAGCGGGACGGGCAGCGCGACGGGCGCGGCCCCGACCGCGGCGAGCGCACCGACCGCAACGCCCGGCCGGACCGCGACCGGAACGACCGCGCCGACAACCGCAACGACGAGGACGACGACGACTTCGAGGGCGGCCGCGGCCGCCGCGGGCGCCGCTACCGGGACCGCAACCGCCGCAACGGCCGGGACCGCTTCGACCAGCCGAGCGAGCCGACGGTCAGCGAGGACGACGTCCTGCTGCCGGTCGCCGGCATCCTCGACGTCCTCGACAACTACGCGTTCGTCCGGACCTCCGGCTACCTGACCGGCCCCAACGACGTGTACGTCTCGCTGTCCCAGGTGCGCCGGCACGGCCTGCGCCGCGGTGACGCCATCACCGGCGCCGTCCGCCAGCCGCGCGAGGGCGAGCGCAAGGACAAGTACAACGCGCTGGTCCGCCTCGACTCGGTCAACGGGCTGGACCCCGAGCAGGCCCGCAACCGGCCGGAGTTCACCAAGCTGACCCCGCTCTACCCGCAGGAGCGCCTGCGGCTGGAGACCGACCCGCACCAGCTGACCACCCGGGTCATCGACCTGGTCATGCCGATCGGCAAGGGGCAGCGCGCGCTCATCGTGTCGCCGCCCAAGGCCGGCAAGACGATGGTGCTGCAGGCGATCGCCAACGCGATCACCACGAACAACCCCGAGTGCCACCTCATGGTCGTCCTCGTCGACGAGCGGCCCGAGGAGGTCACCGACATGCAGCGCTCGGTGAAGGGCGAGGTCATCGCCTCGACCTTCGACCGGCCGCCGTCGGACCACACCACCGTCGCGGAGCTGTCGATCGAGCGCGCCAAGCGCCTGGTCGAGATGGGCCACGACGTCGTCGTCCTGCTGGACTCGATCACCCGCCTGGGCCGCGCCTACAACCTGGCCGCCCCCGCCAGCGGGCGCATCCTGTCCGGCGGTGTCGACTCGACGGCGCTCTATCCGCCCAAGCGCTTCCTCGGGGCCGCCCGCAACATCGAGAACGGCGGCTCGCTGACCATCCTCGCGTCGGCGCTGGTCGAGACCGGCTCGACGATGGACACGGTCATCTTCGAGGAGTTCAAGGGCACCGGTAACGCGGAGATCAAGCTCGACCGTCGGCTGGCGGACAAGCGGGTCTTCCCGGCCGTCGACGTCAACGCGTCGGGTACCCGCAAGGAGGAGATCCTCCTCTCGCCCGACGAGCTGGCCATCGTCATCAAGCTGCGCCGGGTGCTCGCCGCGCTCGAGCCGCAGCAGGCGCTGGAGCTGCTGCTCGACAAGCTGCGCAAGACGCGCACCAACGTCGAGTTCCTCATGCAGATCCAGAAGACGACGCTCGGTCCCGAGCGCGACTAGTTGAAGGACCCGCTGCCCCCCACCGCTCGCACGCTCGCGGCGGGACCCTGCAGCGGGGCCACCGTGGCAGCGGCGGCCGGCCGTCTGGGACACTGGACGGCCGAGCCCTGCTGCGCGCCCGGAATGACCGGCCGGCCGCCGGCGTTCACGACAACAGCACCGAGACGTCCCCGGAAGAGGCCCGCATCATGAAGTCCGGTATCCACCCCGACTACCACACCACCACGGTGACCTGTGGGTGTGGGAACACCTTCACCACCCGCAGCACCGCCCCCGGCGGCACGCTGACCGTCGAGACCTGCTCCGCCTGCCACCCCTTCTACACGGGCAAGCAGCGGATCCTCGACACCGGTGGCCGCGTGGCCCGCTTCGAGAAGCGGTTCGGCAAGCGCGGCGCCACCGCCGGCAAGTAGCACCCCCGACGGCGCCCGTCCCACCTCGCGTGGGGCGGGCGCCGTCGTCGTGTCCGCCCCACCCCTCCGGCAGAGATGGCCATTTCTGCCGCTCCCGCCAGGAGGCACCTCCCCGTGAGCAGCCCGACCGACGCCGCGCCCGACCGGCTGCGCGGGCTGCTCGAGGAGCACGCCGCGCTGGAGACCGAGCTGGCCGACCCCGCGGTGCACGCCGACGCCGGCCGCGCCCGGCGCCTGGGCCGCCGCTACGCCCAGCTCGCGCCCGTCGTGGAGACCGCCCGTGCGCTCGACACCGCCCGGGACGACCTCGACGCCGCCCGCGAGCTGGCCGCCGAGGACCCCTCGTTCGCCGAGGAGGCCCGCGGCCTCGAGACCCGCATCGACGAGCTCACCGACCGGCTGCGCGAACTGCTGCTGCCGAAGGACCCCGACGACGACAAGGACGTCATCCTCGAGATCAAGGCGGGGGAGGGCGGCGCGGAGTCCGCGCTGTTCGCCGGCGACCTGCTGCGCATGTACCTGCGCTACGCCGAGCGCCGCGGCTGGGCCACCGAGGTCCTCGACGCCGTCCCCGCCGAGCTCGGCGGCTACAAGGACGTCTCGATCGCGGTGAAGTCCCGCACCGACGAGGGCATCTGGTCCCGGCTGAAGTTCGAGGGCGGCGTCCACCGGGTGCAGCGGGTGCCGGTCACCGAGTCGCAGGGCCGCATCCACACCTCCGCCGTCGGTGTCCTCGTGCTGCCCGAGGCCGAGGAGGTCGACGTCACCGTGGACCCGAACGACCTGCGCATCGACGTCTTCCGCTCCTCCGGCCCCGGCGGGCAGAGCGTGAACACCACCGACTCCGCCGTGCGCGTCACCCACCTGCCCACCGGCATCGTGGTCAGCTCGCAGAACGAGAAGAGCCAGCTGCAGAACCGCGAGTCGGCGCTGCGCGTGCTGCGCTCCCGGCTGCTGGCCGCCGCCCGCGAGGAGGCCGCGGCCACCGCCAGCGACCAGCGCCGCAGCCAGGTCCGCACCGTCGACCGCAGCGAGCGGGTCCGCACCTACAACTTCCCGGAGAGCCGCATCTCCGACCACCGGGTCGGCTTCAAGGCGCACAACCTCGACCAGGTCCTCGACGGCGAGCTCGACCCGGTCATCGACGCACTCACCCGCGCGCACACCGCCGAGCTGCTGGCGGCCGGGTCCTGAACACGCGCACGCTGCTCGCCGACGCCGCCCGCCGCCTGGCCGACGCCGGCGTCGAGTCGCCACGCGTGGACGCCGAGCTGCTGCTCGCCTCCGTCCTCGGGGCGTCCCGGACGGCCCTGCTCACCCGCGACGACGTCGACGACGCCGCCGCCGCCCGGTTCGCCGCGCTGCTCGACCAGCGTGCCGAGCGCGTCCCGCTGCAGCACCTCACCGGCCGGGCGCCGTTCCGCCACCTCGAGCTGGCCGTCGGCCCGGGCGTGTTCGTGCCCCGGCCGGAGACCGAGCAGCTCGTCGAGTGGGCGCTCACCCGGCTGGCGGGCGTCGACGAGCCGGTCGTCGTCGACCTGGGCGCCGGCTCGGGCGCGATCGCGCTGTCCCTCGCGCACGAGCACCCCGGGGCGCGGGTCACCGCCGTCGAGCGCGACCCGCAGGCGATCGAGTGGACCCGCCACAACGCGGGCCTGCGCGCCGCGGCGGGGGACCGGCCGGTTCCCGTGCTCGCCGGGGACATGACCGACCCGGGCCTGCTGCGCGACCTCGACGGCACCGTCGACCTCGTCGTCTCCAACCCGCCCTACGTCCCCGACGGCGCCCGGGTGCCGCGCGAGGTCGCCGACCACGACCCGCCGCTCGCGCTGTGGGGCGGCCCGGACGGTCTCGACGTCGTCCGCGGGCTGCTGCGCACCGCCGCCCGGCTGCTGCGCCCCGGCGGCGGGCTGGGCATCGAGCACGCCGACCAGCAGGGGAGTGCGCTGCCCGCGCTGGTGCGCGGCACCGGAGACTTCACCGACGTTGCGGACCACCCCGACCTCGCCGGGAGGCCGCGGTTCACGACCGCAGTCCGGGCTGGGGGAGACTGACCGCTCGTGGCCGACCTCTACGACTGCACCGACCCCGAGCAGCGCGCCGCGGGCCTCGACGCCGCCGCTGCCGCGATCGCCCGCGGCGAGCTGGTGCTGCTGCCCACCGACACCGTCTACGGCGTCGGTGCGGACGCCTTCTCGCCCGCGGCAGTCGCCGGCCTGCTGGCGGCGAAGAACCGCGGCCGGGCCATGCCGGTCCCCGTGCTGATCGGCGAGGCGTCGACGATGGCCGGGCTGACGATGAGCGTGCCGCGGGTGGCGCAGCGGCTGGCCGAGGCCTTCTGGCCGGGCGGGCTGACCCTCGTCGTCGAGCACGCGCCGTCGCTGGCCTGGGACCTCGGCGACGCCGAGGGGACGGTCGCCGTCCGCCTCCCCGACGACGACGTCGCCCGCGACCTGCTGCGCCGCACCGGCCCGCTCGCCGTCTCCAGCGCCAACCGCTCCGGCCGGCCCGCCGCCACGACCGCGCAGGAGGCGGGCGCGCAGCTCGGCGAGCACGCCGCGGTCGTCCTCGACGGCGGCCCGCGCGCGGGCTCGGCGGCGAGCACGATCGTCGACTGCACCGGCCCGGTGCCGCGCGTGCTGCGGGTGGGCGCGGTGCCGGTCGAGCGGCTGCGCGAGGTCGTGCCCGAGCTCACCGACTAGGCGAGTGACCCCCGCGACGGCCGCCGTGGATCCGGCTCCGTCCGGTGACGGGGGGATACCGTGGGGGTACCGCCCGTCCGTCCGCCCGCCGTCTCGCCCCCGGGAGCACCGTCGCGATGAGCACGCCCGCCGCGCGCCCGGCCGGGACCGCGCGCGGTCCGCACGGGGGCTGAGCCGTGCGCGAGTACGCCGTCGTCCTGCTGACCGCGGGCCTGGTCACCTTCCTGGCCACGCCCGTGGTGCGGATCGCGGCGGTGCGGCTGCGGATGATGGCCGCCCCCCGCGAGCGCGACGTGCACGTCATCCCCACCCCGCGCGGCGGGGGCGTGGCCATGTACCTCGGGGTCGCGGCGGCGGTGATGGTGGCCACCCGGCTGCCCGCGCTGCAGCGCACCTTCGACGACTCGCAGACCGCCGCCGTCCTCGTCGCCGGCGGGCTGATCTGCCTGCTCGGCGTCCTGGACGACAAGTTCGGCCTCGACGCGCTCACCAAGCTCACCGGCCAGATCGCCGCCGCCGGCGTCATGGTGCTGCTCGGCGTCCAGCTGGCGTTCCTGTTCCTGCCGGTCGCCGACATCGGGACCATCTCCTTCGGCCCGGACGTCGGCGTGCCGCTGACCATCCTGCTGACCGTCCTCACGGTCAACGCGCTCAACTTCATCGACGGCCTCGACGGGCTGGCCGCGGGAGTCTCGGCCATCGCCGCGCTGGCCTTCTTCGCCTACAGCTACAACCTCAGCCGGGTGGGCTACGACGAGGTGGCCAGCGCCCCGGCCCTGGTGACGGCGGTGCTCGCGGGTGCCTGCCTGGGCTTCCTGCCGCACAACTTCAGCCCGGCGCGCATCTTCATGGGCGACTCGGGGTCGATGCTCGTGGGCCTGGTGCTCTCGGCCGCCGCGGTGAGCGCCACCGGCCGGGTCGACGCCCAGTCCTTCGACTCCGCCGCCAGCCTCCTGCCGCTGGCCCTGCCGCTGCTGGTGCCGGTCGCGGTGCTCTTCATCCCGTTCGTGGACCTGCTCCTCGCGGTGGTCCGCCGGACCCGGCGCGGGCAGTCGCCGTTCTCGCCGGACAAGATGCACCTGCATCACCGGCTCCTGTCCATCGGACACTCGCACCGCCGGGCGGTGCTAACCATGTACTTCTGGGCGGCTCTCCTGTCCTTCGGCGCCGTGGCCCTGTCGGTCACCGGCGGGACGGTCGAGCTGCTCGTCGTGATCGGGGTGCTGCTCGTCGTGGGTGTCGTCGTCGTCCTCGCCCCGCACGCCCGGCGTGCCGCCCGCGAGGCCCGGGCCGCCGAGATCGCCGAGCAGCGCCGCCGCAGCCGCGCCGCCCACCCGACCGCGCGGGTCCGCCGTGGCGGGCGCCGGTCCCCGGAGCCCGCGGCGTCGGCGGGTCCCGCGGTGCCGGCCGCCGGACCGGCCGCGGCGAGCACCAGCCCGACCGCACCCCGTGCGGCCGGAGCCGGTCAGGGGCTGCGGTGAGCGCGCCCCGCCCGGCCCCGCAGGTCCCGTGGGACCTGTCGTTCCTCAAGGTCGGGACGCTGGTCACCGGCACGGTCGCCGTCGTGGCGGCCCTGGTCGTCGGCCTGGTGCTCGGCTGGCCCGACGCCGTCGGGGTCCTGGTCGGCGCCTTGGTGGTGACGGCGTTCTTCGTCGTCTCGGGCGTGGTCATCGCCTGGGCCGGCCGGATCAACGACACCTTCACGCTGCCGGCGGCGCTGGGCACCTTCTTCGTCAAGGCCGTCGTGCTGTTCGGGATCCTCAGCGCCCTGCCGGAGGACGGCTGGCTCGACCGCCGGACGCTGGCGTGGACGGTGGTCGTGGGGGCCCTGCTGTGGAGCGGGGTGCAGCTGCGGTGGGTGTGGACCCGCCCGCTGTACTACGTGACGCCGCCCGCGCCACCCGGTCAGGCGACGGTCCCCCCGGCACCGGGAGGCGCCCCGACACGCGGCTGATAGTGTCCGGGCGATGGCCGAGGACGACCCCACCCGTGGGGACCCCCGGCCCCGACCTGCGCGACCAGCCCCTCGGGGCAGCGGTGCCGAGACCGGCTGGGCCGTCATCGGGACCATGATCTCCGGGATGGCCGTGTGGGGCGGAGCCGGGTGGTTGCTCGACCGGTGGTTGGACACGCGGGTGTTCCTGCCGGTCGGGATCCTCCTCGGCATCTCGGCGGCCATCTACCTGGTCGTGAAACGGTTCGGCGGGCTGCCACCAACCCCTGGTGCACCCGAGGGAAGCAACACCCCGGGCGGACGACGGAGCCGGCCCAGGACGCAGAAGGGACAACGGTGACCTCCAGCGCCCTCGCGCTCGTGGACGTGCTCGCCGCCGAGGGCGGCGGGTCCGGCGACGGCTTCCAGGCCCCCGGCCTGGGGGAGTTCTACCCGGAGCCCATCGCCGAGTTCACGCTGCTCGGCATCGACTTCGCGATCACGCGCATCACGCTCGGCCTGTGGTTCGCCACCCTGGCGATGCTCGTCTTCATGGTCCTCACGGTCCGCAAGCCGCAGATCGTGCCGGGCAAGCTGCAGTTCGTCGGGGAGAGCGGCTACTCGCTGGTCCGGGACGGCATCGCCCGCGACGTCGTCGGCCCCAAGGGGATCCCCTTCGCGCCGTTCCTCGCGTCGCTGTTCTTCTTCATCCTCGCGAACAACTTCATGTCGATCCTGCCGCTCGCGCAGATCTCCCCGATGTCGAAGTTCGCGTTCCCGTTGGTGCTCGCCGCCATCTGCTGGGTCCTCTACATCTACATCGGCATCCGCGAGCAGGGCGCCGGCCGCTACTTCAAGGACATCCTGTTCCTGCCCGGCGTGCCCAAGCCGATGTACATCCTGGTCACGCCGATCGAGATCCTGCAGAACTTCATCGTCCGGCCCTTCACCCTGGCCGTCCGGCTCTTCGCGAACATGTTCGCCGGTCACATGCTGCTGGTGGTCTTCTCCCTCGGCGCGGTCTACCTGTTCAGCCGGGACAACTTCTCGATCGTCTTCGGTCCGATCTCGGCGCTGATGGCGATCGTCATGACCTTCTTCGAGCTGCTGGTCATCTTCCTGCAGGCCTACGTCTTCACCGTGCTGATGGGGACCTACCTCAACGGCTCGATCGAGGCCGAGCACTGACCGGCTGAGCAGGCACAGCCCGGACCGCACCACCCCCCCAAGACCCCCGCAAGCCGCCCGGAGACACCGGGCGACGACACAGGAGGAACACCCCGTCATGGATCTTCTGGCTGAGCTGTCCGGCAGCATCGGCTCCGTGGGCTACGGCCTCGCCGCCATCGGCCCGGGCATCGGCGTCGGCATCGTGTGGGCGGCCTACATCCAGGCCACCGCGCGGCAGCCCGAGTCGGCCGGCCTGACCCGTACCTACGCGTTCCTCGGGTTCGCGCTCTCCGAGGCGCTCGCGCTCATCGGCTTCGTCGTCCCCTTCGTCTTCGGCACCTGATCCGCGCCCGCGGGCCGGTACCGACTGAGACAGGGACACTGAGACCATGAACATCCTCGCAGCGGAGAGCGCGAACCCGCTCCTCCCGCCCCTCGGCGAGATCGTCATCGGGCTGATCGCGTTCGCGGTCGTCATGCTGGTCTTCTTCAAGTTCATCGCGCCCCGCTTCGAGCAGGTCTTCCGGGCCCGCCGCGAGGCGATCGAGGGCGGGATCGAGCGCGCCGAGGCCATGCAGGCCGAGGCGAAGGCCGCGCTGGAGCAGTACCGCGCCCAGCTGGCCGAGGCACGCACCGAGGCCGCGCAGATCCGGGACCAGGCCCGCGCCGAGGGCCAGCAGATCCTCGAGGAGCTGCGCGCCCAGGCGCAGGAGGAGTCGGCCCGCATCGTCGCCCGCGGCGAGGAGCAGCTGGCCGCCAACCGGCAGTCGGTGGTCAACGAGCTGCGCGGCCAGATCGGCACGCTGGCCGTCGACCTCGCCGGCCGTGTGGTCGGGGAGTCCCTGGAGGACGAGGCCCGGCGCCGCGGCACCGTCGACCGGTTCCTCGACCAGCTCGACGGCATGGCCGGCGGTGCGGCGGGCAACGGCCGCACCGGCAGCACGGTGTTCGTCCCCGGCGGCGACCGCTGATGGACGCCTCCAGCCGCGAGGCGCTCGTGGTCAGCCGCGAGCGCCTCGCCGCGACGACGGCCGGTGCCGCCGGCCCGGGCCTGCTGGCCCTGGCCGACGAGCTGTTCGCCGTCGCGCGGCTGCTCGACGGCACCGTGGCGCTGCGCCGGGCCCTGTCCGACCCGGCGGCCAAGCCGGCCGACCGGGCCGGGCTGGCCCGCCGGATCCTCGGCGGGCGGGTCTCCGAGGCCACCGTCGACCTGGTCGAGACCGCCGCCCGCCAGCGGTGGTCGCGGCCGCTGGACCTCGTCGAGGCCGCCGAGATCCTCGCCACCGAGGCCTCGCTGGACGCCGCCGAGGCGCGCGGGGAGCTCGAGGGCGTCGAGGACGAGCTGTTCCGGTTCGGCCGGATCGTCGGCGGCGACCCGGAGCTGTCCCGCATCCTCTCCGACGACTCGGCACCGGCCGAGGGACGCGCGGCGCTGCTCGACCGGCTCCTGTCGGGCCGGGTCAGCCCGGTCACCGAGCAGCTGCTGCGGAACTCGCTGACCGCCCGGCACGTCGGTAACGCGGAGAACCGTGTCGAACGGCTGTCCGTGGCGGCCTCCGCCCGGCGCGGCCGCTCGGTCGCCCACGTGACGACGGCGGTGCCGCTGACCGTGACGCAGGAGCAGCGGCTGCGCGACGTGCTCGGCCGGATCTACGGGCGGACGATCGGCCTGCAGGTGACGGTCGACCCCGAGGTGCTCGGCGGCCTGGTCGTGCGCGTCGGCGACGAGGTCATCGACGGCAGCATCGCCAACCGGCTCGAGTCCGCCGGCCGCCGGCTCGCCGGCTGACCCGCCCCACCCCAGACCACAGACAGCACGACCCAGCAGGGAAGAGGACGCGCGCCATGGCCGAGCTGACGATCTCCGCAGACGAGATCCGCAGTGCCATCCAGAACTACGTCACCGAGTACTCCCCGGACGTGTCCCGGGAAGAGGTCGGGATCGTCACCGAGGCCGGCGACGGCATCGCCCGGGTCGAGGGCCTGCCCTCGGTCATGACCAACGAGCTGCTCGAGTTCGAGAGCGGCGTCCGCGGCCTCGCGCTGAACCTCGACGTCCGCGAGGTCGGCGTCGTCATCCTCGGTGACTTCGCCGGCATCGAGGAGGGCCAGCAGGTCCGCCGCACCGGCGAGGTCCTGTCGGTGCCGGTCGGCGACGGCTACCTCGGCCGCGTCGTCGACCCGCTCGGCAACCCGATCGACGGCGGCGGCGAGATCGCCACCACCGGCCGCCGCGCGCTGGAGCTGCAGGCCCCCACCGTCGTGCAGCGCAAGTCGGTGCACGAGCCGCTGCAGACCGGGATCAAGGCCATCGACGCCATGACCCCGATCGGCCGCGGCCAGCGCCAGCTGGTCATCGGCGACCGCCAGACCGGCAAGACGGCGATCGTGCTCGACACGATCATCAACCAGAAGCAGGCCTGGGCCACCGGCGACCCGAAGCAGCAGGTGCGCTGCATCTACGTCGCCGTCGGCCAGAAGGGCTCGACGATCGCGGCGATCCGCGCCTCGCTCGAGGAGGCCGGCGCGATGGAGTACACGACCATCGTCGCCGCTCCCGCCTCGGAGGCCGCCGGCTTCAAGTACATCGCCCCCTACACCGGCTCGGCCATCGGCCAGCACTGGATGTACGAGGGCAAGCACGTCCTGATCGTGTTCGACGACCTGTCCAAGCAGGCCGAGGCCTACCGCGCCGTCTCGCTGCTGCTGCGCCGCCCGCCGGGCCGCGAGGCCTACCCGGGCGACGTCTTCTACCTCCACTCCCGGCTGCTGGAGCGCTGCGCCAAGCTCTCCGACGACCTGGGCGCCGGGTCGATGACGGGTCTCCCGCTCATCGAGACCAAGGGCAACGACGTGTCGGCCTACATCCCGACCAACGTCATCTCGATCACCGACGGGCAGATCTTCCTCGAGACCGGTCTGTTCAACTCCGGTGTCCGCCCGGCCATCAACGTCGGCATCTCGGTGTCCCGCGTCGGCGGCTCGGCGCAGATCAAGGCGATGAAGTCGGTCGCGGGCCGCCTCCGCCTGGACCTCGCCCAGTACCGCGAGCTCGAGGCCTTCGCCTCGTTCGCCTCGGACCTGGACGCCTCCAGCCGGGCGACCCTCGACCGCGGCCAGCGCCTGGTGGAGCTGCTCAAGCAGGGCCAGTACCAGCCGTACCCGGTCGAGCGCGAGGTCGTCTCGCTGTGGCTGGGCACCACCGGCAAGCTCGACCGCGTGCCGGTGTCCGACGTCCGCCGGTTCGAGTCGGAGTTCCTCGACTACATCGGCCGCAGCGAGAGCGGCGTCTTCGACGAGATCCGCACCTCGCGGGCCCTCGGCGACGACGCGGTGAGCAGCCTCGAGCGCGCCGTCGAGAGCTTCTACCAGCAGTTCACGACGTCGGACGGCACCTCGCTGGTCAACGAGCCCGAGGCCGAGGCCATGGACGCGTCCGAGCGTGGCCAGGAGCGCGTCCAGGTCAAGAAGGCCTGACCGGTGGCCGGTTCCCTTCGCGCGCTGCGGCGCCGCATCCGCTCCACCCAGTCGACGAAGAAGATCTTCTCGGCCCAGGAGCTGATCGCCGGCGCCCGCATCGTGCGCGCCCAGGCCCGGGTGGAGGCGTCCAAGCCGTACGCCCGGGAGATCACCCGGGTCCTGTCCGCGCTGGCGTCGTCCGCCTCGCTCGAGCACCCGCTGCTCACCGAGCGGCAGTCGACGCGGCGGGCCGCGGTCCTGGTGGTCACCTCCGACCGCGGGTTCGCCGGCTCGTACAACGTCAACGTGCTGCGGCGGACCGAGGAGCTGCTGTCGCTGCTGCGGCAGGAGGGCAAGGAGCCGCAGGTCTACGTCATCGGCCGCAAGGGGGAGACCTACTACTCCTTCCGCAACCGGCCGGTGGTGCAGACCTTCACCGGGTTCTCCGAGCAGCCGGCCTATCCCGACGCCCAGGAGGTCGGGCGCGTCCTCATCGACGCGTTCACCGCCGGTGCCGACGACGCGGACGGCGGCCCGGGTGCCGACGGCGTGGCCGGCGTGGACGAGCTGCACATCGTCTACACCGAGTTCCGGTCGCTGCTCGCCCAGGTCCCGGTCGCCAAGCGGCTGGCCCCGTTGGAGGTCGAGGAGGTCGAGGAGTTCGACTTCGAGCGGGAGGACCGCGAGGCCGGCCGCACCGGCGACTCCGGCGTCCCCACCTCGTACGAGTTCGAGCCCTCGGCCGACGCGCTGCTCGACGCGCTGCTGCCGAAGTACGTCACCACCCGCATCTACGCGGCGCTGCTCGAGGCCGCGGCCTCCGAGTCGGCGTCGCGGCGGCGGGCGATGAAGTCGGCCTCGGACAACGCCGAGGAGCTGGCGAAGAACCTCTCCCGCCAGGCCAACCAGGCGCGCCAGGCCGAGATCACCCAGGAGATCAGCGAGATCGTCGGTGGCGCCGACGCGCTGGTCGCAGCCAACGCCGACGACTGACCACCCCGGTCCCCGCCCGAGGCGGGGGCCGCAGGATCTCCGATCCACCTGACCGAGGAGCCCCCTCATGACCGTCACCGAGGACCGTCCGACCACCCAGACGACCGGCCGCGTCGTCCGGGTCACCGGGCCGGTCGTCGACGTCGAGTTCCCGCGCGACGCGATGCCCGACCTGTTCAACGCCCTGCACGTCGACGTGACCCTCGCCGACCTGGGCAAGACGCTGACCCTCGAGGTCGCCCAGCACCTGGGCGACAACGTGGTCCGCACCATCTCCATGGCCCCGACCGACGGTCTGGTCCGTGGCGCCGAGGTCCGGGACACCGGAGGCTCGATCAGCGTCCCGGTGGGCAACGAGGTCACCGGGCACGTGTTCAACGCCCTCGGTGAGTGCCTCGACAAGCCCGGCTACGGCCAGGACCTGCCGCGCTGGTCGATCCACCGGCACGCGCCGCGGTTCGACCAGCTCGAGGGCCGCACCGAGCTGCTCGAGACCGGCATCAAGGTCATCGACCTGCTCACCCCGTACGTGGCCGGCGGGAAGATCGGCCTGTTCGGCGGTGCCGGCGTGGGCAAGACCGTGCTGATCCAGGAGATGATCCGCCGGGTCGCCCAGGAGTTCGGTGGCGTGTCGGTGTTCGCCGGCGTCGGCGAGCGCACCCGCGAGGGCAACGACCTCATCACCGAGATGACCGAGTCCGGCGTCATCGAGTCCACCGCGCTGGTCTTCGGCCAGATGGACGAGCCGCCGGGCACCCGGCTGCGGGTGGCGCTGTCGGCGCTGACGATGGCGGAGTACTTCCGCGACGAGCAGAACCAGGACGTGCTGCTCTTCATCGACAACATCTTCCGGTTCACCCAGGCCGGGTCCGAGGTGTCCACGCTGCTGGGCCGCATGCCCTCCGCCGTGGGGTACCAGCCGACCCTCGCCGACGAGATGGGCGAGCTGCAGGAGCGGATCACCTCGACGCGGGGTCACTCGATCACCTCGCTGCAGGCGATCTACGTGCCCGCCGACGACATCACCGACCCGGCGCCGCACACCACCTTCGCGCACCTCGACGCGACGACGGTGCTCTCCCGGCCGATCTCGGAGAAGGGCATCTACCCGGCCGTCGACCCGCTGGACTCCACCAGCCGGATCCTCGACCCGCAGTACGTCGGGCAGGAGCACTACCAGGTCGCGCAGACGGTGAAGCAGATCCTCCAGCGCTACCAGGAGCTGCAGGACATCATCGCGATCCTCGGCATCGACGAGCTCTCCGAGGAGGACAAGGTCACCGTGCAGCGCGCACGGCGGATCGAGCGGTTCCTCTCGCAGAACATGTTCGTGGCCGAGGCCTTCACCGGTCAGCCCGGCTCGTTCGTGCCGCTGTCGGAGACCCTCGAGGCCTTCAAGGCGCTCACCGAGGGCAACTACGACCACGTGCCCGAGCAGGCCTTCTTCATGTGCGGTGGGCTCGAGGACCTCGAGCGCAACGCGGAGAAGCTCAAGCGCGGCTGATCCCGGGCTGCGCCGTCGATGGCCGGGTGTCCCGCTGGGGCACCCGGCCATCGTGCTTCCCGGGTCTCGTCGTCCGCGGCTGGCAGGATGCCCCGGCCGGTCGCGGGAGCCGGGAACGGGGAGCGTGTCAGTGCAGGAGCAGGAGGTCGTCCGAGGGGACGACGAGTCGTCGGCGACGGTGACGACGGAGCACGAGGGGCGCGACGCCGCTGCTCCAGGTGTGACGGCGGTGCTCGAGCCGCTGCCGGGCTCCGGGCCGGCGGTGCCCGGACTGCTGGCACCGGCAACCCCGGAACCGGCGCCGCGACGGTCACGCCGGTGGGTCGCGCCGGTCCTTGCAGGGGTGGTCGCACTGCTCGCCGGTGGAGTCGGTGGCGGGCTCACGGGGGCCGACGCGGCCGACGACCAGGTCCGCGTCGACGCCCTGACTGCCGAGGTGGGTGATCTGCGCCAGCAGGTGAACGGGCTGCAGACCGAGGTCGAGGACACCCGCGACCAGGCGGAGCGGGACGTCGCCGGTGCCCGTGCGGCGGCCGAGTCGGCGGCGGCCGCGGACTACGCGGCTCGGCAGGCCGAACTCGACGCCCGCTCCGCGGCACTCGACGGACGGGAGGCGGATCTCGTCGCACGGGAGGACGCCGTCTCGGTCCTCGAGCAGCAGGCCGCCGACAACCGGATCTCGGGAAGTGGTGTGCACCTCGTCGGGACAGAGGTCGCGCCGGGCACCTACCGTGCGACCGACCCGGGGGAGTGCTACTGGGAGCGGCTCTCGGGCCTGTCCGGCGACTTCGACGAGATCATCGCGAACGGCATCGGAGCCGGGGACGCCACCGTCACCATCCGGGCCGGCGACCTCGCCTTCTCCTCCGAGCGTTGCGGCTCCTGGGAGCGCATCGGCTGAGGTCCGGCCGCGACGGCCCGGTGTCCCTTGCGGGGGACACCCAGCCGTCGTGCGTCCGGGGTGCCACGTACGTGAAGAAACCGTCACGGACGGTCGGGACGGGCCAGGGCGTGGCGCGGCACGGGGTTGACGTCCCCGGCGTCGTGGGCAGGTGCCTTCCGGGCGCACCTCAAGAGCGGGAGCCTTGCTGCCGATCGGAGAGGGTGGCGCCCGGAGGGACCGGACGCGTCGTGTGGGAGAAGACCATGGAGTGGCTGGACGCGACCAGCACCGACGGCACGGTGACCCGCCTGCCGGCCGGGACCGCCGATCCAGGGTGGACCTGGCCGTCGACGTCCGTACCGCACGTGCACGACATCGCCTACGACACCGAGGAGTGGGCGCCCGCCTCGACGGTGCGTCACCCGTGGGTCCGCGTCGGTCGCTGGACCCTCCTCTACCGCCGCGCCGCCTGAGGAACGGCCACCCTTCCCTCCACGCCTCGCCAGCCCGGCGCGGGCCCCTGACGGGTGGCCGATCCAGCACCTCACCCGGCCCGCGCCGGGTGCCGCGGGTCCCGCGGCTAGAGTGGGTCCGTCCGTCGCCGTGCCCGCTTCCCGGCCGGCGTCCCAGCACCGCCCGTCGGTGGACCCGGAGGAGTGTCGTGGCGACCCTGCAGGTCGAGTTGGTGGCCGTCGAGCGGACCATCTGGTCGGGCGAGGCGAGCATGGTCATCGCCCGCACCACCGAGGGCGAGATCGGCGTCCTGCCCGGCCACGCCCCGCTGCTCGGCGAGCTCGCTCCCGGTGGCGTCGTCACCGTCCGGACGACCGAGGGTCCGGACATGGTCGTCGCCGCCCACGGTGGCTTCCTGTCGGTGACGCCGAAGGGCGTGTCCATCCTCGCCGAGACCGCGGAGATCTCCTCCGAGATCGACGTCGAGCGGGCCCGCGAGGCACTGCGCCGCGCCGAGTCCGCCGGCGACGACCCCGAGGCCCTCGCCGCCGCCCGCCGCGCCCAGTCCCGCCTGCGGGCCGCCGGGCAGGCCGACTGAACCGACCGGACCGCGCCCGTCCCAGCCGCCGGTGACCACCGCCCTGCTCGTCCTCGCCGGGCTGCTGGTCCTCGTCCTGGTGGTCGCCTTCCTCATCCGCCGCCGGCTGCTGCTGTCCGGCCTCGGCGCGGTGACGATGTGGCTGCGTCCGGCGGGCAGCTCCCGGTGGTCGGTGGGCGTCGCCTGGTACGGGGGAGAGGCGCTGCTCTGGTACCGCGCGCTGTCCCTGTCGGTCCGCCCGCAGCAGCGGCTGTGCCGCACGGAGGTGGCGGTCGAGGGCCGGCGGGCCCCCGGGCCGGACGACGTCGCCCTGCCCGACGACGCCGTCGTCCTGACCTGCGTCACCGGCAGCGGCCGCAAGGAGCTGGCCATGGACCCCTCCACGGTGACGGGGTTCCTCTCCTGGGTGGAGTCGGCCCCGCCCGTGCACTGACGCCCGGCGTCAGCCCCGCGCGGCCCGCTGGGCGTGGACGCCGCTGTGCGCCCCGGGCTCCCACAGCACGTCGCCGTCGGGGTTGGCCGCGCGGGCGAGGATGAACAGCAGGTCCGAGAGCCGGTTGAGGTAGCGCGCGGTCTCCGGGTTGGTGCGCTCGCCGTCGGCCTCGAGCAGCGCCCACACGCTGCGCTCGGCCCGCCGGACGACCACCCGCGCCTGGTGCAGCAGCGCCGCCAGCGGCGTCCCGCCGGGCAGCACGAAGCTGGTGAGCTTCGGCAGCGCCTCGTTGTGCTCGTCGCAGGCCGCCTCCAGCCGCTCGGTGTAGGCGGCGGTCACCCGCAGCGGTGGGTGCGCGGGGTCGGGCACCACGGGCGTGGACAGGTCGGCGCCGACGTCGAACAGGTCGTTCTGCACGCTGCGCACCAGCTCCACCAGCCCCTGCGACGGCGACCCCAGCGCCAGCGCCACGCCGAGCACGCTGTTGGCCTCGTCGACGTCGGCGTAGGCGGCCAGCCGCGGGTCGGTCTTGGCCACCCGGCTCATGTCGCCCAGGTGGGTCTGCCCGGCGTCACCGGTCTTCGTGTAGATGCGGGTGAGCCGGACGGTCATGGGGCGAGCGTAGGACGCTGCCCGGAGCCGCCCGCGCACCCGCCGTAGGGTGGTCGGGTGCAGTGCTTCGAGGTGACCGGCGGCACCGCCCTCAGGGGCCAGGTTCGGGTCACGGGGGCGAAGAACAGCGCCCTCAAGCTCATGGCCGCCGCGCTCCTGGCCTCCGGGCGGACGACGATCGACGAGGTCCCCGACATCCTCGACGTCGCGATCATGAGCGAGGTGCTGCGCCGCCTCGGCTGCGACGTCGGCTACGAGCGCTCGGGGCACCCCGGGGGCGGCGGCCGGGTCGTCGTCGACGTGCCGGAGGACCCCACCACCGAGACCGACTACGACCTGGTCCGCAAGATGCGCGCCTCGATCAGCGTGCTCGGCCCGCTGGTCGCGCGCTGCGGCAGCGCCCGGGTGGCGCTGCCCGGCGGCGACGCGATCGGCTCCCGCGGGCTGGACATGCACATCTCCGGCCTCGAGCGGCTCGGCGCCTCGATCCACAGCGAGCACGGCTTCCTCGTCGCCTCCGCGCCGCGGCTGGTGGGCACCTCGATCTGGCTGGACTTCCCGTCGGTCGGGGCCACCGAGAACCTGCTCATGGCCGCGGTGCTCGCCGAGGGGACGACGGTCATCGACAACGCCGCCCGCGAGCCGGAGATCGTCGACATCTGCTCGATGCTCACCGCGATGGGCGCCCGCATCGACGGCGCGGGCACGTCCACGCTCACCGTCGAGGGCGTGGACGTGCTGTCGCCGGTGACCTACTCGACGGTGCCCGACCGGATCGTCGCCGGGACGTGGGCGATCGGCGCGGTGATGACCCGCGGCGACGTCGTCGTCGAGCGGGCCGTCCCCGACCACCTCGCCGTCCCGCTGGACAAGCTGGTGAGCGCCGGCGCCACCGTGGAGGTCGTCGAGAACGGCGTCCGGGTCGCCATGGACGAGCGCCCGCGCGGGGTCGACGTCGTCACGCTGCCGTTCCCCGGGTTCCCGACCGACCTGCAGCCGATGGCGGTCGCGCTGGCCGCGGTGTCCACCGGCACGGCGCTGATCACCGAGAACGTGTTCGAGGGCCGGTTCATGTTCGTCAACGAGCTGGTCCGCCTGGGCGCCGACGTGCGCATCGACGGCCACCACGCCGTCGTCCGCGGGCGGGAGCGGCTGTCCTCGGCACCCGTGCTGGCCACCGACATCCGCGCCGGCGCCGGGCTGGTGCTCGCCGGCCTGCTGTCCGACGGCGTCACCGAGGTGCAGGACGTGCACCACGTCGACCGCGGCTACCCGGACTTCGTCGAGCAGCTGCGCGGCCTGGGCGTGGAGATCCAGCGGGTCGAGCGCCCGGACTGACTCAGGCCGCGGGGAAGGAGGACGCCAGCGCGCGGGCGCGGGCCGCGTCCTCCGGGAAGACCAGCACGTCGGCGCGGTGCGCCTCGGGGAAGCGGACGGTCGAGCGGATCCCCGCGTCGGAGAGCACCGCGCGCAGCGCCAGCGCCGACTCGCGGCGGGACAGGGTGGCGACCCGGGTGAGCAGGCCGTCGTCGGCAGGCGAGGGGCGGCGCCGGCGCATGCCGCCGGTGGAGCTCCCGCCGAAGGCCCAGCGCATGAAGAGGGCGAGCAGCACCATGACGACGATCGCGATGACCGGTCCGGCGATGTAGCTCAGACTGCCCGGCTGCAGCACGGCGCCTCCCCTCGGCGGGTGGCGTCCGGGCCTCTCCCGGCCCGGTCGCACACGACCGAGTGTGCCACCGCGGGGCTCCCGGACCGGTGCTGCTACTGGTCGGTAACACCCTTACACTCCGCTGGCATGCCGTTCCCTTCATCGCCGAAGGAGCGCGACCGCCCCTGGGTCATGCGCACCTACGCCGGCCACTCCTCGCCGGCCGAGTCCAACGCGCTCTACCGCCGGAACCTGGCGAAGGGGCAGACCGGCCTGTCGGTCGCCTTCGACCTGCCGACGCAGACCGGTTACGACCCCGACGACGAGCTCGCCGTCGGGGAGGTCGGCAAGGTCGGCGTCCCGGTCACGCACCTCGGCGACATGCGGGCGCTGTTCGACGGCATCCCGCTCGACGAGATGAACACGTCGATGACGATCAACGCCACCGCCATGTGGCTGCTCGCGCTCTACCAGGCGGTCGCCGAGGAGCACGGGCACGACGTCGCGGAGCTCGCCGGGACGACGCAGAACGACATCATCAAGGAGTACCTGTCGCGAGGGACCTACGTGTTCCCGCCCGGGCCCTCGATGCGGCTGATCACCGACACGGTCGCCTACACCGTGACGGCCATGCCCAAGTGGAACCCGATCAACATCTGCAGTTACCACCTGCAGGAGGCCGGCGCGACGCCGGTGCAGGAGATCGCCTACGCGATGAGCACCGCGATCGCCGTCCTGGACTCGGTGCGCGACTCCGGCCAGGTGCCGCAGGAGCGCTTCGGCGAGGTGGTCGCGCGCATCTCCTTCTTCGTCAACGCGGGCGTCCGCTTCGTCGAGGAGATGTGCAAGATGCGCGCCTTCACCCAGCTCTGGGACGAGCTGACGCAGGAGCGCTACGGCGTGCAGGACCCCAAGCACCGCCGGTTCCGCTACGGCGTGCAGGTCAACTCCCTGGGCCTCACCGAGGCCCAGCCGGAGAACAACGTGCAGCGGATCGTGCTCGAGATGCTCGCGGTCACGCTGTCCAAGGACGCCCGCGCCCGCGCGGTGCAGCTGCCGGCGTGGAACGAGGCGCTGGGCCTGCCCCGGCCGTGGGACCAGCAGTGGTCGCTGCGGCTGCAGCAGGTGCTCGCCTACGAGACCGACCTGCTCGAGTACGACGACCTGTTCACCGGGTCGGTCGTGGTGGAGCGGAAGGTCGCCGAGCTGGTCGAGGGCGCCCGTGCCGAGATCGCCCGGGTGCAGGAGATGGGCGGGGCGGTGGCCGCCGTCGAGTCCGGCTACATGAAGGGGCAGCTCGTCGCCTCGCTGGCCGAGCGGCGGCGCCGGATGGAGAACGGCGAGGACGTCGTCGTCGGGGTCAACCGGTTCGAGGGCACCGAGCCCAACCCGCTGCTGGCCGACCTCGACGCCGCCATCCAGGTCGTCGACCCCGCCGTCGAGAGCGCCGCCCGGGAGGCGGTGCGGAAGTGGCGGGCCGAGCGCGACCCGGCGCCGGTGGAGGCCGCGCTGGCCGCCCTGCGGGAGGCCGCCGGCAGCGACGTCAACCTCATGGAGGCGACCCTGCGGTGCGCCCGGGCGGGCGTGACGACGGGGGAGTGGGCCGGCGTCCTGCGCGAGGTGTTCGGCGAGTACCGCGCCCCCACCGGCGTCGCCGCGGCCACCGGCGGCGGCGAGGCCGACGAGACGCTGAGTCGGGTCCGCGAGCGGGTGCGGGCCACCGGCGAGGAGCTCGGCGGGCGGCTGCGGTTCCTGGTCGGCAAGCCGGGGCTGGACGGGCACTCCAACGGCGCCGAGCAGATCGCCGTCCGCGCCCGCGACGCCGGGTTCGAGGTGGTCTACCAGGGCATCCGGCTCACGCCTGCGCAGATCGTGTCGGCCGCGATCGAGGAGGACGTGCACGTCGTCGGGCTGTCGGTGCTGTCCGGCTCGCACCTGCAGGTGGTCCCGGCGGTGCTGCAGGGCCTGCGGGAGGCCGGCCTGGACGACGTCCCGGTCGTCGTCGGCGGGATCATCCCCGACAGCGACGCGCGCCGGCTGCGCGAGCAGGGCGTGGCCCGGGTGTTCACGCCCAAGGACTTCGGGCTCACCGACATCATGGGCCAGGTCGTCGACGTCGTCCGCGAGGCGAACGGCCTGGACGAGAAGGTGCCGGCCTCCGTCTGAGCCGCCGGCCGGCGCCGCTCACGCGATCGGCGCCGGCCGGCCGAACAGGTGGCCCTGCCCGTAGCGGACGCCGCGGGTGAGCAGGGCGTCGCGCTCGGCGGTGGTCTCGATGCCCTCGGCCACGAGCGTGGCACCGGTGTCGGCGGCGAAGGCCACCATCGCCGCGGTCATCGCCTGCCGGGCCGGGTCGACGTCGACCCCGCTGACCAGCGCGATGTCGAGCTTGATGGTGTCCGGCCGCAGCCGCAGGATGTGCCGCAGGCTGGCGTAGCCGGCACCGGCGTCGTCGATGCTGAGCCGGATCCCGGCCGCCCGCAGCGGCGCCAGGGCGCCCAGGACCGGCCCGTAGTCCGCGATCGGGCTGTGCTCGGTGATCTCCACGGTCAGCGCCGTCCGCCGGACGCCGGCGAGCAGCGCCTCGCCGACCTGGGGGGACAGCAGCGCCTCGGGGGAGAGGTTGACCGCCATCCGCCGGCCCCGCGGCAGCCGGTCCCCGGCCTCCAGGGCGGCGTGCACGGCCAGCAGCTCCAGGTCCACGCCCAGGCCGACGACCGCGGCGTCGGCGAACAGCGTCGCCGGGCCGCCCTCGCTGCCGGGGAAGCGGGACAGCGCCTCGTGGGCGACGACGGTGCCGCTGTGCATGTCGACGACCGGCTGGACGTGCACCTCCAGCGCCCGACGCTCCAGGACGTCGCAGACCCGCGCGCGCCGGGTGGCCAGCTCGGCCTCGGCGGCCTCCTCGGCGGTCAGCCGCTCGCCGATCAGCTCGGCGAGCAGCTCCACCGTCCGCACCGACGAGCCGTCCAGCTGCTCGCCGGCGTCCCGGCTGATGCAGCACAGCATCCCGAGCGGGCGCCGGTCGTCGCCGCGCACCGGGGCGCCGACGTAGGAACCGATCCCCAGTTGGTGGGTGACGGCGAGCTCGCGGGTGACCGGGTTGCGGTCGGCGCCGGTGACCACCGGCGGCAGCTGACCGGAGAGCACCCGCACGCAGAAGGACTCCTCGAGCGGCATCGACATGCCCTCGGAGACGTTCATGGCACCGAGCGCGCCGGTGGCCGAGGCGATCTCCTGGCGGTCCTGGGTGAACACCGACAGCCAGGCGACGTCCATGCCGAGCCGGGCGCGCGCGAGGTCGAGCAGGCGGTGCACCCAGTCCCCGCCGGCGTCGTCGGTCGTCGGGTCGGCGGTCGCGACGGGCTGCGGTGCTCCCACCCGGGCAGTGTCGCCGCTGTGCGCCGTCTTGCCCAGGGGGTTGCGGAACGGCTCCGTGCGTCAGACGCGGGGGCCGAAGCGGACGTCGACGCCGGGGGAGAACAGCACGCTGTCCGGCGGGCCGCCGACGCCGGGCAGCCCGGCCGCGGCGAGCAGGTCGCCGTCCCAGGCCAGGAGCTCGGCGCGGTGCAGCGGCCAGGCGGGGTGCTCGTTGGGCCAGTACCGCGGGCGGCCCCGGCTCGTCTGGTGCAGCCCCCAGCGGCCGGTGAGGAAGCGCTCCAGCGGACCGGGCCGCTCCAGCCGTGGGCCGACCCGCACCTGGACGCGGCCGCCGGCGCCGCGCGGGCCGGGCCAGCGCCGCCGGGAGGTGTAGGTCAGCAGGTCGCCGTCGCGGCTCAGGCGCATCCGCGACCAGAGGTAGGGCAGCCCGGCGGCGCGGGCGACCAGGACCGGGAGCAGCCGGTCGGCGTCGAGGGACCGGAAGACGACGCCGCGCCGGCCCCGCCCGTCCACGGAGTACAGCCGCACGTTGGTCTCGAGGAAGGAGCCGACGTAGGGGAGGCCGGGCGAGCCGAGGACGCCGGTGCGGCGCATGCGGAAGGGCACCAGCCCGACCCAGCTGCGCCCGTCCGGGGTGGTGTCCGGCCGGGTGCCCGGCGGCAGCAGCGGCGCGACGACGTCCGGGTCGACCGCCCAGTGGAGGAACGCGACGTCCCGCCAGCCCTGGCTGAACAGCGTCCGCCCGGCGGCGCGCGGCGCGGTGTCGGTGACCTCCTCGACGTCCCTCCCGGTGTCCACCCCTCCAGCGTCCCAGCCGCGTTGCCGCCGACCGGCCGCCCGTGGTGAGGTCGGTCACGTGACCGCCGAGGGAGCTCCCCGCGTCGAGCGCGACGAGGACGTCGTCCGCATCACCATGTGCCGGCCGCAGCGGCGCAACGCGCTGTCCCGCGACCACCTGACCCTGCTGCTGGCCGCCGTCACCGAGGCCGGCGGCACCGACGCGGCAGGCATCGTCCTGGGCGCGGAGGGGCCGGTGTTCAGCGCCGGGCACGACTTCCGGGACGTCGTGGACCGGCCGGTGACCGAGGTGCGCAGCCTGCTCGCCCTGTGCACCGAGCTGGTGCAGACGCTGCAGGACGTGCCGCAGGTCGTCGTCGCGCGGGTGCACGCCCTGGCCACCGCCGCGGGCTGCCAGCTCGTGGCCTCCTGCGACCTCGCGGTGGCCGCGGAGTCGGCCGGCTTCGCCGCCCCGGGCGGCAAGGGCGGCTGGTTCTGCCACACGCCGATGGTGGCGATCGCCCGCAACGTCGGCCGCAAGCGGGCGATGGAGCTCGCGCTCACCGGCGACGTCATCGACGCGCGGACCGCGCTGGACTGGGGCCTGGTCAACCGCGTGGTGCCCGACGGCGAGCTCGACGCCGCCGTCGACGAGCTCATGGCGCGGGCCACCCGCGGCTCCCGGGCCAGCAAGGCGTGGGGCAAGCAGACGATGTACGCCCAGCTCGACCGGCCCGAGCGGGACGCCTACGGCGTCGCCGTCGAGGTGATGGCGTCGGCCAGCCAGATCGACGGCGCCCGCGAGGGCATGCGGTCGTTCCTGGAGAAGCGCCCACCGGTCTGGGAGGACTGAGAGGACCCCGTCCTCCCCACCCTCCGCAGGCTCAGGGCGGCCCCCGGGACGGGGCCGGACCGAGCGGAAGAGACTCAGTCCAGGTCCGCGCAGCCGGTCTCGTGCGGCAGCACCGGCCGGAACGCGATCGACCAGCGGGTGCCGTCCGGCGTGGTCCACGGCGTGAGCACGTTCGCCGGGGCGGCCGCCGCGAGCACGTCGGCCGCCTGCTGCCCGGTGGCGCTCACGCAGGTCAGGCCGGCGCCGATCGGGGTGCCGGGCAGCCCGGGCCCGGGCCAGGCGACGTCGGGCTGGGGGAACTCCGGGTCGCCGCCGGCGAACGGCTGGACCACCACGGCCACCGTCTGCGGCACGTAGGACTCCGCCGGGCCCGCGGCGGCCAGACCGGTGAGCTCGTCCACCAGGTCGTGGAGCCGGCCGCGGGCCTCGGCCTGCTCCGGGGTCAGCGACTCGTCGGGGGTCTCGGCCAGCGCGTAGACCTCGCGGACCGCGGTGCCCTCGGCGGTGGTCAGGGTGATGCGGGTGGTGGGCGCGTCGGCCACCGGCGGCTCGCCGAGGTCGGCGTCGTCGGTCACCCCGGCGTCGACGGCGCGGTCGAGCAGGTCGCGGACGGTGGCCTCGTCGACCTCGGTCACCTGCACGTTCGGCAGCGCGGGGGAGGGCCAGATCTCGATCTGCGGGCCCTCGGTGAACACCCGGCCGTCGCCGTACACGGTGACCAGCGGCAGCCGGGTGGCCAGGTCCTCCGGGGGCACGAAGCCGCCGGTGTGCTCGACCTGCAGCACGGGCCCCGCGGGCAGGGGGTCGGGCGACGGCGCCGCGGCGTCGGTCCCGTCCCGCGCACACCCCGCCAGCGCCAGCGCACCGGCCAGCAGGGCGGCCGCGCGCACCGTCGACGTCGTCGTCACGGTCCTGCGACGCGCGACCCGGCGCCGCGGTTCCCGTCGTGACCGGACCGGTACCGTCGGCCCCCGTGCGTCTGGTCATCGCCCGCTGCTCGGTCGACTACATCGGGCGGCTGACCGCCCACCTGCCCATGGCCTCGCGGCTGCTGCTGGTCAAGGCCGACGGGTCGGTGTCGGTGCACGCCGACGACCGCGCCTACAAGCCGCTGAACTGGATGAGCCCGCCGTGCACCCTGAAGGACGAGCTGGTCGACGGGTCCGGCACCTGGACGGTCACCAACAAGGCCGGTGAGCAGCTGGTCATCACCATCGAGTCGGTCGAGCACGACTCCGCGCACGAGCTGGGCGTGGACCCCGGCCTGCAGAAGGACGGCGTCGAGGCCGAGCTGCAGCGGCTGCTCGCGCTGCACGTGGAGACCTTCGGGCAGGGCTGGTCGCTGGTCCGCCGCGAGTACCCGACGGCGATCGGCCCGGTCGACCTGCTCTGCCGCGACGCCGACGGGCGCACCGTCGCCGTGGAGGTCAAGCGGCGCGGCGAGATCGACGGCGTCGAGCAGCTGACCCGCTACCTCGAGCTGCTCAACCGCGACCCGCTGCTGGCCCCGGTCAAGGGCGTGTTCGCCGCGCAGGAGATCAAGCCGCAGGCGCGGGTGCTGGCCGGCGACCGCGGCATCGAGTGCGTGACGGTCGACTACGCCGTCCTCAAGGGCACCGACGACCCCACCCAGCGGCTGTTCTAGGGCGCTACCCGCCGGTAGGCCGGCCTCCCGCGGGGTGGGAGACTGCCCCGGTCAACGCACGGGAGGAGATGGCAGCGTGGCCAGAGAACTGACCGAGGTCGGCGTGGTGGGCCTGGGCACCATGGGTGCGGGCATCGCCGAGGTGCTGGCCCGCGCGGGCCTGTCGGTGACCGCCGTGGAGGTCGGGGACGAGGCGCTGGCCCGCGGCCGCGGGCACGTCGAGCAGTCCACCGGGAAGGCGGTCGCGCGCGGCAAGCTCGACGACGCCGAGCGCGAGGCGATCCTCGGCCGCATCCGCTTCACCACCTCACTCGAGGACCTCGCCGCCGCGGAGCTGGTCATCGAGGCCGTCCCGGAGCGGATGGAGCTCAAGACCGAGCTGTTCGCGAAGCTGGACAAGATCTGCCCGCCGGACACCATCCTCGCGACCAACACCTCCAGCCTGTCGGTGACCGAGCTGTCGGTGGCCACCGGCCGGCCGAGCAAGGTCATCGGGATGCACTTCTTCAACCCGGCGCCGGTCATGAAGCTGGTCGAGGTCGTGCGCACCGTCGTCACCGAGCCCTCGGTCATCGAGGACGTCGAGGCCCTGGCCGAGCGGCTGGGCAAGGTCGACGTGACCATCGGCGACAAGGCCGGCTTCATCGCCAACGCGCTGCTGTTCGGCTACCTCAACCACGCGGTCTCGATGTACGAGAACCGCTACGCCAGCCGCGAGGACATCGACGCCGCCATGCGGCTGGGCTGCGGCCTGCCGATGGGCCCGCTCGCGCTCATGGACCTCATCGGCATCGACACCGCCTACGAGATCCTCGACACGATGTACAAGCAGTCGCGCAACCGGCTGCACGCGCCCAGCCCGGTCATCAAGCAGATGATGACCGCGGGCCTGCTGGGCCGGAAGTCCGGGCGCGGCTTCTACACCTACGCCGAGCCCGGCTCCGCCGAGGTCGTGCCCGACGAGCGCACCCCGGCCGCCGGCGGTGCCGCCCAGGGCGCCCGCCCGGTGTCGAAGGTCGGCGTCGTCGGCTCCGGGACGATGGCCACCGGCATCGTCGAGGTCGCCGCCAAGGGCGGCTACGAGGTCGTCTTCGTCGCCCGCACCCTCGACAAGGTCGAGGCCGTGCACACCGCGCTGCAGAAGTCGCTGGACAAGCAGGTCGCCCGCGGCCGGCTCGACGAGGCCGGCCGGGACGAGGTCCTCACCCGGGTCACCGGCACCGCGTCGCTGGACGATCTCGCCGACGTCGACCTGGTCGTCGAGGCCGTCGTCGAGCACCTGGCCACCAAGCAGGCGCTGTTCGCCAACCTCGGCGAGATCTGCAAGCCCGGCGCGGTGCTGGCCACGACGACGTCGAGCCTGCCGGTCATCGAGTGCGCCAAGGCCAGCGAGCGCCCCGCCGACGTCGTCGGCCTGCACTTCTTCAACCCCGCACCGGTGATGAAGCTGGTCGAGGTGGTCAGCACGATCGCCACCGCTCCCGACGTCGCGGCCACCGCGCACGCGGTCTGCGCCCGGCTGGGCAAGCACGCGGTGTCCTGCACCGACCGGGCGGGGTTCATCGTCAACGCGCTGCTGTTCCCCTACCTCAACGACGCGGTGAAGATGCTCGAGGCGCACTACGCGACCGCCGACGACATCGACGCCGCCATGAAGGTCGGCTGCGGCTACCCGATGGGCCCGTTCGAGCTGCTCGACGTCGTCGGTCTCGACGTCTCGCTGGCCATCGAGCGGGAGCTGTACACCGAGTTCCGCGAGCCCGGGTTCGCGCCGGCCCCGCTGCTCGAGCACCTGGTCACCGCCGGCTACCTGGGCCGCAAGACCGGCCGCGGGTTCCGGGACTACTCCCGGCGCTGAGGTGCCCCGCAGGGGACGACGCAGCGGGGGGCGGTCGGCCGGCCGCCCCCCGCTCCCGCGCCGGGGCGAGGACGTCGAGGAGGCCGCCGACGGCGACTGGGTCGTCCGCCGGCTGACCGGGGCGGCGAGCACCAAGCCCTACCGCTGCCCGGGCTGCGACCAGGAGATCCGGCCGGGCACGCCGCACGTGGTCAGCTGGCCGGCCTACGCCCGCGACTCGGACCTCGAGCCCTGGGACACCGACTCCGCCGCCGACCGGCGCCGGCACTGGCACACCGCCTGCTGGCAGGCCCGCGATCGCCGCCGCTGATCGAAGGACCAGCCCGCCCCTCGCGAGCTCGCGGCGGGCCCCTGCGGGGAGGCCGCGCCGATCGGGCGAGTCATCCCGTCTGCGCGAACACCACCACGTTGTCCTCGTAGCTGCGCACCGCGCGGTCGAAGTCGCCGCCGCAGGTCACCAGCCGCAGCTGGGCGTCGGCGGTCGGCCGGTACACCGCGTCGGTCGGGAACGCGTCCTTCGGGTGCCGCTCGACCCGGGTGACGGTGAACCGGGCGGTGCTGCCGTCGGCGCGGTCGACGAGCACCTCGTCGCCGGAGGTGAGCTCGCGCAGGCGCCAGAAGACCGCCGGGCCGCTGCGGGAGTCGACGTGCCCGGCCAGCACCGCCGGCCCGACGTCGCCCGGTGCCGGGCCGCCGGTGTACCACCCCGCCGTCGCGGGGTCGGCCGGGGCCGCCAGCGCGCCGGTGGCGTCGAGGCCCAGGTCGACCAGCCCGCTGTCGAGACCGATGGCCGGCGCCCGCACCCGGACGGGCGCCGCGGCCGCGGGGGCGGACCGCTGCGCCAGCACGACCGGCCCCGGCACGGCCGCGGTGCCCGTCCCGGCGGTGGCCGGCGGGGGAGCGGCCGGCCCCAGCAGCGCGACCGCCGCCGCGACGAGCGCGAGGACGGCCAGCGCGGGCCGCAGCAGGCCCGCCCGGCTCCGTGGCGCGCGGTGCCGGGACCGGCGCCCGGGCGCTCGGTGGCGGGCGGCCGGCCCGGTCACCGGCGCCGGCGGCCCGCGGCGTGCCGGCCCGGCGCGGCGCCGGCCGCCGTCCGCCGCGGGGCGAGCAGGACCAGGCCCGCGCCGGCGGCGAGGACGGCGGCACCGGCCACGGCCAGGACGGGCGGCGACGCGGTGCCCGCCGCGCCGCCGGCGCCGGCCTCCACCCCGCCCGTGGGGACGACCCCGGGGCCGGCGGCGTCGAGGGCGGTCCGGACGGTCAGCCCGCCGCCGGCCCGGTCGAGCACCAGCACGCTGTACACCGACCCCGCGTCGACGTGCACCGGCAGGTCCGTGGCCTGGCCGCCCTGCGGCGTCACCGTGACCGCCGTGGCGCCCGCGGGCACGTCGACGTAGCCGGTCGTGTCGGCGAAGGCCAGGCCGGTGGCCAGCGACGGCCCGCCGGGGACGGCGACGTCGAGGGTCTGCGCGCCCGCCGCCGCGGCGACGACCCGCATCCGCGCGGTACCCGGCGGCGGCGGGGTGAGGTCGTCGTCGAGCACCTCGAGGCCGAGGTCGGCGAAGGGGCCGACGCCGGCCACGGTGTGCGCGCTGTCCGCGCCGACCTGCACCGTCGTCGACAGCACCGGCGGGCTCTCCGGGTCCGCACCGGCGGCCCGCATGCTGACCGCGTAGGTGCCGGCCGGGACCGACCGGTAGTCCGACACCGTGCCGTAGCCGACCGCGGGGAACACCTGGCCGGCCGTGGGGTCGGCCACCGAGTCGACGTAGACGTCGACGGCGGGGGTGTCGGGCGACAGGTGCGCCAGCCGGAGCAGGCCGCCGTCGTCCGCGGCCGCCGGGCCGGCGGGCAACCCCGCCACGGCCGCGGTCAGGGCCACCACTGCCAGGACCCGGCTCGTCCTGCTCACTCACGCCTCCCGGTGCAGGGTCGGACCCCGCCGTCGTCAGGGGATGACTCCACGTCTACCTCGTCCGCCCGGGGGCCACACCCGCGGGGGTCCGCCGGGCGCGCCGTCAGCCGGTGGCGGCCGTCACCAGGGCCTCCGGGGCGGAGACGTAGCGGAAGGACACGAGCACCCCGGCGTCGGTCACCTCGACGTCGTCGGGCGCGAACGGCGCGAGCTGGGCGGCGAGCCACGCCCGGAGCCGCTCGGTGGCCTCCGGGTCCCCGGGCACCGGCGCGCCGCCGACGGCGTCGACGAGCGCCCGGCGGGCCGGCGCCTCGGCGCCCTCCTCGCGCGGCAGCGCGGGGAACGACGCGATGCCGACGCCCTCGGTGGCGGCGACGGCGGCCAGCACGGTGAGCAGCCGCTCGTCGACGGCGGCGTCCTGGAGGACGGCGGCCGCCGCGCCCACGGCCCGGGTGGTCGGGTTGGCGAGCAGCGCCCGGGCGAGGTCCTGCCGGCGGGCCAGCTCCCCGGCGGTGGGCTCGCCGGGCGCGGGGTCGACGACGAGCAGCTCGCTGCCGTCCCCGTGCCGGTCGAAGCGGGCCACCACGCGCGAGCCGGCCGGCGCGGCGCCGACGACGGCGAGCAGCGTGCCGGGCGGGACGCCGCCCTCGGCCGGACGCAGCCGGTCGGCCGGGACGCCGGCGTCGGTGAGCTCCTGCCGGACGGCGGCCGTGGCGGCCAGGTCGGTCTGCGGCGGGAGCGCGGCACCGAGCCAGCCGGCCACCGGCTCGGCGCCGTCCGGGGGCGTCGCGTCGTCCCCCGGCGCCGAGGCGCTCGCGGCGGACGGGCGGGCCGCCGGGCCGGCGTCGTCGCGGCCGGCCTGCACCAGCCCCATGCCGCCCAGGAGGGCGGCCAGGCCCGTGGCGAGCAGGGTGCCGCGGACGGCGGGACGCCGCAGGCCCGAGGGCTGCGCGCGGTGCCGGTGCCGGTCGCGCCGCCGGCGGGGGATGGCGGGCGGGGCGTCCGGACCGGGGGCACCCGGTCCGGACGCGTCTGCCACGTGCCCTGCCTACCTCGCCGCGGGCCGCGGCGCGCGGGCAGGAGTCAGTGACGCCCGGGGACGGCGGGCTGGCCGCCGGTGTCGCCGCTGCGGACGGCAGGCTGCACCGCGGTCTGCGGGCCCTGGGACTCCGGGGCGCCCTCGGGGGACGGCTGCTCGGCGCGGCTCGACCCGCCGACCTGCCGGCCCTCCTCCTGGCCCGCGGTGTGCACCGGGCGGATCTGCTGGGTCTCGGCCACCGAGGGCCGGCCGGGCTCCTGCGCGGCCGGCGGCTGCACGGCGGGCATCGTCTGCGGCGACGACGGCCGGGTGGGCTGCCGGGCGGCGGCGGCCTCGCCGGCCGGGGCTTCGGCGGGCCGGGTGTGCGGCGTCGGGCGCGGCGCCGCCGGCTGCCCGCCGCTCTGCGGGCCGACGGCGCGCTGCACGGCCGTCTGCGGCCCGACGGCGGGCTGCACGAGCGTCTGCGGCTCCCCGGCGGGGCGGCCGACGGCCGGCTGCACCGCGGTCTGCGGGCCGTCGACGTCGCGGCGGGCGGCGGGCTGCTGCTCCTGCGGCGGCTGCGGGGCCGGGGGCGCCGGCTGGGGCGCCTGCGCGGCGGGCTGCGGGGCCTGCGCCGCGGGCTGGGGCGCCGGGGCGGCGGGCTGACGGTCCTGCGGCGCGGCCGGTGGGCGGGCGGCCTGCTGCGGCTGCGCACCCGGGCGCTGCGGCTGGGGCTGGGGCCGGTCGGCCAGGTCCGGCAGGGTGGCCAGCACCCGCCGGGCCTCGTTGAGCCGGGCGGTGAGCTCGTCGCGCACCCGGCGGACGGCGGCGGCGGAGGCCTCGGCGTCGGCGACGACGCCGGTCGCGTGCGCTTCGGCGGCGGCGACGCGCTCCTGCGCGGCCCGCACCGACTGCTGGTCACGCTCCTCCTCGATCCGCGCGGCCTCGGCGCGGCGGGCGCGCTGCGCGATCTCGAAGTCCTCCTCGATCTTCGCGCGGCGGGCCTGCGACTCGGCGTCGAGCCGGGCGACCTTCTCCTGCGCCTTGGCCACCAGCTCGTCGGCGCGGATCTGCGCCTTGCTGGCGATCTGCTCGGCGTTCTGGCGGGCCTCGGCGAGCATCCGCTCCACCTCGGCCCGGCCCGCCGCGTGCCGCTCGAGCATCGCGCGCTCCTCGGCGGCGGTCTGCTCGCGCAGCGCCCGGGCCTCCTGCTCGGCGGCCGCGCGGATGTCGGCGGCCTCCTCCTCGGCCAGGCGGAGCATGTGCGAGATGCGCTCGCTCATGTTCTCGAAGGTGGCCGGGCCGGAGGTGGCGGCCTTGCGGCGCAGCTGGTCGATCTCCGCGTGCATCGCCGACAGCTGGCCGGCCAGGTCGCTGACGCGGGCGGCCGCGGCGTCCCGGTCGGCGAGCGCGACCCGGATGTCGGCCTCGAGGCGCTCGATGGTCTCGGCCACCTGGTGGCGGTCGTAACCCCGCAGCACCACGTCGAACGAGTGCTGGGCCTCGCGCATCGGCAGCAGGTCGCGGCGGGGATCGGTCATGCGGGTCATCCTCGCAGAGTCGGGGGAGGGTCGTCAGCGTGTCGAGGCGGTCCGGCCGTTCGGCGTGTGGCGCCCCGGGTGGTGCCGGTGGGGCCCCCGGACCGCGCCCCGTCGGACAACGAGGCGGCTCCCCCCAGGGTGCCCGGACGCCGCGGTGGCGTCCGGGCACCCCCGTCCGGGGACCCGTCGGATCAGATCCCGCGGAAGCGGTTGATCGCGGGCAGGTGCTTCTCCCGCTTCTCGGTGTCCTTGACGCCGAGGCCCTCCCCGGGGGCGAGGGTCAGCACGCCGACCTTGCCCTGGTGGAGGTTGTGGTGGACGTCGTAGGCGGCCTGGCCCACCTCGTCCATCGCGTAGGTCTTCGACAGCGTCGGGTGGATCAGCCCCTTGTCGATGAGCCGGTTGGCCTCCCACGCCTCCTTGTAGTTGGCGAAGTGCGACCCGACGATCCGCTTGAGGTTCATCCACAGGTAGCGGTTGTCGTAGGAGTGCATGTAGCCGCTGGTGGAGGCGCAGGTGACGATCGTGCCGCCCTTCTTGGCGACGTAGACGCTGGCGCCGAAGGTCTCCCGGCCGGGGTGCTCGAAGACGATGTCGACGTCGTCCCCGCCGGTCAGCTCGCGGATCCGCTTGCCGAACCGCTGCCACTCCCGGGGGTCCTGGGTCTGCTCGTCCTTCCAGAACCGGTAGCCCTCGGCGGAGCGGTCGATGACCAGCTCGGCGCCCATCCGCCGGACGATGTCGGCCTTCTCCGGGCTGGACACCACGCACACCGGGATGGCGCCGCCGTTGAGGGCCATCTGGGTGGCGTAGGAGCCCAGCCCACCCGACGCCCCCCAGATCAGGACGACGTCGCCCTGCTTCATGTCCGCGCCGTTGCGGGACACGAGCTGCCGGTAGGCGGTGGAGTTGACCAGCCCGGGGGCGGCCGCCTCCTCCCAGGACAGGTGCGCGGGCTTGGGCATGAGCTGGTTGCTCTTGACCAGCGCCAGCTCGGCGAGGCCGCCGAAGTTGGTCTCGAAGCCCCAGATCCGCTGCTGGGGGTCCATCATCGTGTCGTCGTGACCGGCCGGGTCCTCGAGCTCGACCGACAGGCAGTGCGCGACGACCTCGTCGCCGGGCTTCCACTTGTTCACGCCGGGGCCCACCCGGAGCACGACGCCGGCCAGGTCGGAGCCGACCACGTGGTAGGGCAGGTCGTGCCGCTTGGTCAGCTCGGAGACCCGGCCGTAGCGCTCGAGGAACCCGAAGGTCGAGACCGGCTCGAAGATCGACGTCCAGACGGTGTTGTAGTTCACCGACGACGCCATGACGGCGACGATCGCCTCGCCCGGGCCGAGCTCCGGGGTGGCGACCTCCTCCACGTGCAGCGACTTGCGCGGGTCCTTCTCCTTGGTCGGCATCCCCGCGAACATGTCCTGCTCGTCCTTGCGGACGAGGACCGCCCGGTAGGACTCCGGCACCGGCAGACCGCCGATGTCGCTGAGCTGGTCGGCGAGGATGGCGTCCCTGATCTCGTCCACGTGTCTCTCCCGGGTCTTCGTCGGCTCGGAGGGGTGGTAGCGCGGTGCGCGGCAGGTTACCGGCCGGTAACCCACGGGTCGTGCGCAGGTCGGGGTGGTCCTCCCCGGGTGAGTCAGTGCGGGGTGCGGGCGGGCTCGACCAGCTCGACCAGCACGCCGCCGGCGTCCTTGGGGTGCACGAAGTTGACGCGGCTGTCCGACGTGCCGCGCTTCGGGGTGTCGTAGAGCAGCCGCAGACCGCGCTCGCGCAGGGTGGCGCTGACCGCCTCGACGTCGTCGACGCGGAAGGCGAGCTGCTGCAGGCCCGGGCCCGACCGGCCGATGAACCTGGCGATCGTCGACTCCGGCGTCAGCGGGGCGAGCAGCTGGATGCGGGTGTCGCCGGAGCCGACGGCGAGCATCGCCTCGCGGACGCCCTGCTCCTCGTTGATCTCCTCGTGCACGGAGCGCACGCCGAAGGCCTGTGCGTAGAAGGCGATCGCCTCGTCCAGGTCGGGGACGGCGATGCCCACGTGGTCGATGGTGGTGAACAGCTCGGCGGGCAGGCCCGCGGGAGCAGTCGCGTCGGCGGTCACCGCGTCATCCTGACGCAAGACGTCTGAGACGACTCCCCGGTGTGGCGACCATCACGTCACCGGTTCGCCGAGCGCGACAGGCCCGTGTCGCACCCCGCCCGGCACCGGAGCGGGCCGTCGACCCCGGTTGGAGAACCGATCTATCCTGTCCGGCAGCCCGACCGCCGCGACCCGCCCGCCCGGCGCGGCCCGACCCGCGGTCGCCAGCGTCGGCGACCCGCACTGGAGGCAGCATGTCCCGCTCGGTCATCGTCAGCGGCGCCCGGACCCCGATGGGCCGGCTCCTCGGCTCCCTCAAGGACTTCTCCGCCGCCGACCTCGGCGGCATCGCCATCAAGGCCGCCCTCGAGCGCGCCGGCATCTCCGGCGACCAGGTCGACTACGTGATCATGGGTCAGGTCATCCAGGCCGGCGCCGGCCAGAACCCGGCCCGCCCGGCGGCGGTCGCGGGCGGCATCCCGATGTCGGTGCCGTCGTTCACCCTCAACAAGGTGTGCCTGTCGGGCATCGACGCGATCGCCCTGGCCGACCAGCTCATCCGCGCCGGCGAGTTCGACGTCGTCGTCGCCGGGGGCATGGAGTCGATGACCCAGGCGCCGCACCTGCTGCCCAGCTCGCGCACCGGCACCAAGTACGGCGACGCCACGCTGGTCGACGCCATGGCCCACGACGGTCTGTCCGACACCTTCGACCAGGTCGCCATGGGCGCGCTGACCGAGCAGGCCAACGCCCGCTACGACCTGACCCGCGAGGAGCAGGACGCCTTCGCCGCGGCCAGCCACCAGCGCGCGGCCGCCGCGGCCAAGAACGGCCTGTTCGACGACGAGGTCACGCCCGTGTCCATCCCGCAGCGCAAGGGCGACCCGATCGAGTTCCGCGACGACGAGGGCATCCGCGCCGACACCACGGTCGAGACCCTCGCCAAGCTCCGGCCGGCCTTCGCCAAGGACGGCACGATCACCGCCGGCACCGCCTCGCAGATCTCCGACGGTGCCTGCGCGGTCGTCGTCATGTCCGCCGAGAAGGCCGCCGAGCTGGGCCTGACCCCGATCGCCGAGATCGGCGCGCACGGCGTCGTCGCCGGTCCCGACGCCACGCTGCAGCAGCAGCCGTCGCGGGCGATCGCCCGGGCCTGCGAGCGCGAGGGCATCTCCCCGGCCGACCTCGACCTGGTCGAGATCAACGAGGCGTTCGCCGCGGTGGGCATCGTGTCCACCCGCGAGCTCGGCCTGGACCCGGAGAAGGTCAACGTGAACGGCGGCGCGATCGCGCTGGGCCACCCGATCGGCATGAGCGGCGCCCGGATCGTGCTGCACCTGGCCCTCGAGCTCGGCCGCCGCGGCGGCGGCGTGGGTGCCGCGGCCCTCTGCGGCGGCGGCGGCCAGGGTGACGCGCTGATCCTGCACGTGCCCGCGAAGGCGTGATCCCGGAGGGCATCGCCGTCCGGACCGCCGCCCCCGCCGCCCCCCGCGGGCGGCGGGGGCGGCGCGCCGTCGACGTCCCCGACCTGGTCGCCCGCGCCCGCGACGGCGAGGCCCGCGCGGTGGCGCGGCTGATCTCGCTGGTCGAGGACGCGAGCCCGGTGCTGCGCGAGGTCGCCGCCGCGCTGGCCCCGCACACCGGGCACGCGCAGGTCATCGGCCTGACCGGCGCCCCAGGGGTGGGCAAGTCCACGACGACGACGGCGCTGGTGCGCGCGCTGCGGGCGGCCGGCCGGCGGGTGGGCGTGCTCGCCGTCGACCCGTCGTCGCCGTTCTCCGGCGGGGCACTGCTCGGCGACCGGGTGCGGATGCAGGACCACGCCGGCGACCCCGGCGTCTACATCCGCTCGATGGCCTCGCGCGGGCACCTGGGCGGCCTGGCCTGGGCGACGCCGCAGGCGCTGCGGGTGCTCGACGCGGCCGGCTGCGACGTCGTGCTGGTCGAGACGGTCGGCGTCGGGCAGTCGGAGCTGGAGATCGCCTCGCTGGCCGACACCACGCTGGTGCTCGTGGCGCCGGGCATGGGCGACGGCATCCAGGCGGCCAAGGCGGGGATCCTCGAGGTGGCCGACGTCCTCGTCGTCAACAAGGCCGACCGCGACGGCGCCGACCGCACCGTCCGCGACCTGCGGTACGCGCAGTCGCTGGGCGGGCGGCACACCGGGCCCGGCGCCTGGAAGCCGCCGATCGTGCGGACCGTGGCCGCCCGCGGCGAGGGGGTCGACCGGCTCCTCGCCGAGGTCGAGGCGCACCGCCGCTGGCTCGACGACTCCGGGGAGGGCACCCGGCGCCGCGCCGAGCGGGCCGCCCGCGAGATCGAGGCGATCACGCTGGCCGGGCTGCGCGAGCGGATCGGCGAGGTGCGCGGGTCCGCGGCGCTGGCCGCGCTCGCCGACGAGGTGGTGGCGGGGGAGACCGACCCCTACCGCGCGGCCGACCGGCTCCTCGCGCAGCTCTGACCTGCCCCGGGCAGACTGGCCCGGTGAACGGACTGTGCCCATGAACGGCAGAGCGGACGCCGTCGTCGTGGGGGCCGGGCCGAACGGCCTGGCCGCCGCCCTCCGGCTGGCCGCCGCCGGCCTGCGCGTGCAGGTGGTCGAGGCGGCGGAGAAGCCCGGCGGCGGGATGCGCACCGAGGAGCTCATGCGGCCGGGGTACCGGCACGACGTCTGCTCGATCGTGCAGCCGATGGCCGCCGCGGCGCCGTTCTTCCGCGAGTTCGACCTGCCCAGCCGGGGCGTGCGGCTGGTGCAGCCGGAGGTCAACTTCGCGCACCCGCTCGACGGCGGGCGGGCCGCGGTCCAGTACCGCTCGCTGGAGGAGACCGCGGACGCGCTCGGGCCCGACGGGGCGGCCTACCGCCGGCTGTTCGAGCCGCTGGTGGCGCACGGGCAGGACGTCGTCGACTTCTTCCTGACCAGCCGGCTGCGACGGCTGCCGACCCGCAGCGTGCCGCAGATCGTGCACTTCGGGCTCAACGGGCTGCCCAACGTGAGCTGGCTGGCGCGCCGCTACTTCGACACCGAGGAGGCCCGCGCGCTGCTGGGCGGGGCCGCCGCGCACGGCATGCTCGACCTCAGCCAGCCGCTGACCTCCGCGCTCGGGATGCTGCTGACGATGCTCGGCCACCACGTCGGCTGGCCGCTGGTCGAGGGCGGGTCGCAGAACCTGGCCGACGCGATGGTCACCGCGCTGGAACAGCAGGGCGGTGAGGTGGTCACCGGGCACCTGGTGACCGACCTGCGCGAGTTCGACGGCGTCCCGGCGGTGCTGCTGGACACCTCGCCCGAGGCGTTCGTGGCGATGGCCGGCGACCGGGTGAACGAGGGCTACCGGCGGTGGGTGCGGCGGTACAAGCACGGCGCCGGGGTGTTCAAGATCGACTGGATCCTGTCCGAGCCGGTGCCGTGGACCCACCCCGACGTCCGGCGGGCCGGGACGCTGCACATCGCGGGGACGCTGGAGGAGACGATCGCCGGCGAGCGGGCCCCGAACCAGGGGAGGGCCGCCGAGCGCCCGTACGTGCTCGCCGTCCAGCCGACCGTGCCCGACCCGACCCGCGCGCCCGAGGGCGGGCACGTGTTCTGGGCCTACGTGCACGTGCCGCACGGCTCCGACGTCGACATGACCGCGGCCATCGAGGACCAGGTCGAGCGGTTCGCGCCGGGCTTCAAGGACACGATCGTCGACCGGGTCACCAAGAACGCCGTGCAGATGGAGGCGTGGAACCCGATGTACGTCGGCGGGGACATCTCCAACGGCCAGGCGACGCTGCGGCAGATGCTGTTCCGCCCGGTGCCGCGGTGGAACACGTACAAGACGCCGGTCGACGGCGTGTACCTCGCGTCCTCGGCCACCCCGCCCGGGCCCGCGGTGCACGGCGCCTGCGGGGACAACGCCGCGCAGGTGGCGCTGCGCGAGGTGTTCGGCGTCCGCGAGGTGCCCCGCCTGCGCCCGGCTGCAGCGACTTCAGCGCCGGGATCCGCCTGAGGGTCATCCGCCGTCGGCTGACGACCCTCAAGAGGTCCCGGTGAGGCGAGAAGCGGCTGCAGGCGGTCGAGCAGGGCCTCGGGTCGCTGCAGGTCCGCAGCGGTGACGAAGACGACGCGCCAGCCGGCCGCGGTGAGGCGGTTGAGCCGCTGCCGGTCGGCGCGGAACTGCGCGGGGGCGGCGTGCCAGACGCCGTCGTACTCGACCGCGATGCGCCGGTCGGGCCGGGCGAGGTCGACCCGGGCGACGAACCGCGAGCCGTCACGGACGACGTACTGGGCGACGGGCGGCGCCAGTCCCGAGCGGAGCAGGAGCAGCCGCAACCTGGTCTCCTGGGGTGACTCGGCCATCCCGTCGGCCAGCGCCAGGACGCGCCGGACGTGGCGGCAGTCCCGGCCGGTGAGGGTGCCCGCCGCCTCCCGCACCGACCCGAGGTCGACCAGACCACTGCTGAGGAACCGGTCGACGTCGACGACCGCGTCCTCGAGCGGGCGGGTGCGGGCCAGGTCCAGGGCCGTGCGCAGAGGCGTGGCGACCCGGGTGCCTCGCCGGGTCGTCGACTCGTCCGCGCGGAGGCTCCGCCGGGTGAGGACGACACCGGGCACCTCACCCGCGCGGACGGTGGGCACGACGGTGCAGGTGACGTCGTCGTCGGCGTCCGCCAGGGCCGCACCCCACAGGACCGCGGCACTGCGTCCGCTCACGACGGCGCCCGGGAGCAGCAGTCGGCTGACCGCCAGTGCACGGACGGCGTGGTCGACCTGCACGGTGGTACAGGCGTAGACGTCCGGGAACAGGCGACGCCAGGCCGAGGTCCTCAGCTGCGAGCGCGTGAGGAGCCCCGCCCGGACGACCGTGGAGCCGCGGAAGACCCGGTCCGCCAACTGAGGCGGACGGACCGGCGGTCGGGACACGGGCGGGCATGCTGCCGGAGCCGGCCGCCGTGGCGCTCGGGCTGTCCACAGCCGGCGCCGAGATGCGCTCCAGGGCGGTCATCCGGGGCTCGGTGCCGACCCTGAGCCGCATCTCACCGGGGTACGGACGCCGGGGCAGGTAGCGTCGGGCGCATGGTCCGGGCGCTGGGGCTGCCGTTCGACCCGATCGAGCGGGCGGGGGAGACCTGGGAGCACCGCTTCGGTCCCGCCGCGGCGATGCGCGCGGCGACGTCGGTGTTCCGGGTCCAGCAGATCCTGCTCGCCCGCTTCGATGAGGTGCTGCGCCCGCACGGGCTGACCTTCGCCCGCTACGAGGTCCTCGTGCTGCTCACCTTCAGCCGCACGGGGCAGCTGCCGCTCAAGGTGATCGGCAGCCGGCTGATGGTGCACCCGACCAGCGTCACCAACGCCATCGACCGGCTGGTCGCGGCCGGGTTCGTCGACCGCCGGCCCAACCCCGCCGACGGCCGCGGCGTCCTGGCCGGCATCACCGACCGCGGCCGCGAGGTCGTCGAGGTGGCCACCCGCCAGCTCATGGCCCTCGACTTCGGCCTCGGCGACCTGCCCGAGGCCGAGCAGGCGCAGCTGTTCGACCTGCTGCGACGGGTCCGCCTCGGCGCCGGCGACGTCGCGGACGTCGACCCGGCCCCGTCCGCCGAGGGCTGACACCACACCCGCCCGCCGGTGGGATCATGGGGGCATGCAGCCCACCCGTCCCGGACGTCCCGACCCGCGCGCGCAGGCCCAGCAGGCGCAGCTGGCCGCCTCCCTGGCCGGTGCGGTCGACCTCGCCGCCGTCAAGGCGCGCTCCGAGGCCGCCGCTCGGGCCCAGGCCGCCCCGCCGCCGAGCGCCGCCGCGCCGGCGGGTGCCCCCGGCTCGGCCGTCGTGGACGTCACCGAGGCCACCTTCCAGACCGAGGTCCTCGACCGCTCCTTCCAGGTGCCGGTCGTCCTCGACCTGTGGGCCGAGTGGTGCGGGCCGTGCAAGCAGCTGTCCCCGGTCCTCGAGCGGCTGGCCGCCGAGGGCGGCGGCTCGTGGGTGCTGGCGAAGGTCGACGTCGACGCCAACCCGGCGCTGGCCCAGGGCCTGCGGGTGCAGGGCATCCCGGCGGTCAAGGCCGTCTGGCAGGGGCAGCTGGTCGCCGAGTTCACCGGCGCCATCCCCGAGGAGCAGGCCCGCCAGTTCGTCACCGAGCTGGTGCGCGCCACCACCGGCGGCGCGGTGCCCGGCGCGGAGGGCGCCGAGGACGAGGGCCTCGACGACCCGCGCCTGGACGCCGCCGAGGCCGCCCTCGAGCGCGGGGACCTCGAGGCCGCCGAGGCCGCCTACCGGGCCATCGTCGACGCCGAGCCCGACCACCCGGTCGCCGGCCTCGCGCTGCGTCAGGTGCAGCTGTTCCGCCGCGCCGACGCCGCCGGCCCCGACGCGCTCGCCGCGGCCGACGCCGCCCCCGACGACGTCGCCGCCCAGACCCGGGCTGCCGACTTCCTGCTCGGCACCGGTGACGTCGAGGGCGCCTTCACCCGGCTGGTCGACGTCGTCCGCCGCACCGCCGGCGATGACCGCGACGCGGCGCGGAAGCACCTGGTCGAGCTGTTCGACGTCGTGGGCGCCGAGGACCCGCGGGTGATCGCCGCCCGCCGCCAGCTGATGGCCGCGCTCTACTGAGGTCGTCTTCCTCTCAGGAGGCCCCGTCCAGAGGCTCGCCGCGAGCTCGCGAGCGGTGAGGGGGACGGGGTCCTTCGTCTAGGCCCCGACGTCGCAGGCGGCGGCGCCCTGCAGGAACCCGGCGCGGAACACGTCGACGAGCTGGAAGCCGGTCAGCTCGACGTCGGCCAGCACGTCGGGGTCGTTGCCGTACTCGAGCAGGAACTGCACGCTCTCGTCGATGTCGCCCGGTGAGATCCGCACCGACTCGAGCTGGTTGTTGTAGACCTGCGCGGAGTACCAGCCGGTCAGGCACACCGCCGACTGCAGGGCCGCGGTGTCCTCGGTGGACAGGTCCAGCTGGTCGCGCGCCGCCAGGGCATAGGGGATGGCCACCCCGGTGACGACGGCGAAGTCGCCGAGCTCGTAGACCTGCTGGGCGAAGTCCCCGTCGTAGGCGACCAGCCCGGAGCTGCCGCCGTCGGGGCAGTAGACGAGCGCGACGTCCTCCGGGGCGCAGTCCGGCGGGCTCGAGGTGGTCTCCAGCTGCGGCTCGCTGAAGTCGGCGTCCAGCACCTCGGTGAACGCGCGGCCCCAGAACTCCGGCAGGGACTGCTCGATGATCCGCAAGGTGGTCGCGAAGTCCTCGTTGCCGCCGGAGGCGAAGTCCTCGTCGGAGGTGAACTCGCCCTGGGTGAAGACGCGGTCGGGGCCGTAGTTGTCCCGGCACGCCTCGGCGCCGTCGTCGAACCCCTCCTGGAACGCGGACACCCGGTCGAAGTAGGAGCCGTGCGCCTGTTGTGCACCCGTCCCCCTGCCCACCGGGTCGCGCAGCAGGAAGTAGCCGCGCAGCAGCTGGTCGAGGTCGTCGGTGTCCACGGAGGAGTACTCGGCGTTGCCGTCGGCCACCCACGCGGTCCACGCGCCCGCGAGGCAGTCGGCCTGGGTCTCGATGGCGATGGACAGCTGCTGCGGATCCCCGACCCGGGCCTGGACGGCGTGACCGAACTCGTGCGCCATGACCAGCTGCGGCAGCACCTCGCCGTACTGCGCGGCCAGCTCGCCGAGGAAGGCGCGGTCGTAGCTGATCGAGTCGGAGTTGGGGACGCCCGGCGCGGCGCAGTAGAAGGCGTTGTTCTCCAGGTTCCGCGGGTCCTCGCCGCAGCCGATGCCCTGGGGGTAGGCGGCCGGGTCGACGTCGTCCGGGTCGACGCTGAAGTAGCCGCCGGCCAGCGGCACGAACTGCTCCCCGAAGACGGCCGGGAAGGTGTCCGACCAGAACGTCTGCAGGTCGGCCAGGGCGTTGCGGGCGAGGGTGTCGATCGGCCCGTCGGTGGCGCCGACGACGCGCAGGGTGTCGTCGCCGACCGACTGCGACGGCTGGCCCTGCGAGCGGGCCTGCCCGATGACGACGTACGAGCACCCCGACGTCAGGAGGACGCCGAGCGCCACGACGACGGCGAGTGCGCCCCGGGAGCGCGTGCGGAGGTCCATCGGGGGAGCCTCTACCCGCCGTCGGCCTGCGTGAACGCGGACGGCGCCCGCCCCCCGGGGGGAGGCGGGCGCCGTCACGGGTGGTGCGTCGTCAGAGACCGATCTCGCAGCCGGCGCCGCCGTTGAGGAAGCCGTCGCGGAAGGCGTCGACCATCTCGAAGCCGGACAGGTCGGTGTTCGGGAAGACGCTCTCCTGCTGGCCGTAGGTGAGCAGGAAGATCGCCGCCTCGTCGACGTCGCCGGGGGACAGGGCGCCGACGTCCTGGAAGTCGCCGGTCCAGAACCGCCCGGCGTACCAGCCAGTCAGGCAGACCGCCGAGCTGACGGCGGTGGCGTCGTCGATGGACAGGCCGAGCTCGGCGCGCGCGGCCTGGGCGTAGGCGAGGGAGACGGCGGTGGCGACCGCGAAGTCGCCGATGCCCTCGTACGCCGGGCCGAGCAGGTCGGTCTCGTCGACGTACACGGTGCCGTCGGCCTCGCAGAACCCGAGGTCGCGGTCCTCGGCGCCCATGTCGCCGCAGTCGGGCGCGGTGCCGTCGAAGACCTGGACGGTCGGCGCGGTGAAGTCCTCGCCGAGGCCGGGGAAGACCTGGTCGTAGAACAGCGGCAGCGTCTGCTCGGTCAGCCCGGAGATGTCCTCGTACGGGGCGTTGCCCTCGTTGTCGAGGTCGTCCTGGGTGGTGAACTCCGTGGCGACGAACAGCCGCTGCTCGGTGAAGTCGTCGCGGCAGGTGCCCACGCCGCCGTCGTAGCCGGCGTAGAAGCCCGACAGCCGGTCGAAGCCCGAGCCGTGCGCCCGGTCGTCGTCGGGGGAGGACCCGACCGGGTCGCGCAGGCCGATGAACCCGAGCACGACCTGGTCGAGCTCGGAGACGCGCAGCGCGATGTGCTCGGCGTTGCCGTCGATCACCCACCGGGTGAAGGCGCCGGCCAGGCAGTCGGCCTGCGTCTCGACGACGATCGTCGAGTCGGCGAAGCCGAACCGGCCCTGCATGGCGTGGCCGATCTCGTGCGCCATGACGGCGGGGCCGAGGTAGGGCCCGAACTCGGCGCTGAGCTGGTCGAGCAGCGCGCGGTCGTAGGCGACGACGTCGCAGTTGGGGTCGTAGTGGGCGTTGTTCGCCACGCCGTCGGGGTCCTCGGGCGCCCGTTCGCAGCCGATGCCGGTGCTCGGGTAGGCGGACTCGTCGATGTCCGTCGAGTCGACCGAGAAGTAGCCGCCGGTGATCGGCTGGTACTCCTCGCCGAAGAACTCGGGGTAGGCCTCGCTCCAGAAGGTGTCGAGGTCGGCCAGGGCGTTGCGCGCCAGCCGGTCGGCCTCGGTGTCCGCGGACCCGGTGATGGGGAACTCGCCGTCGGACACGTCGACCGGGACGCTCGCGCCGCGGGAGGCGACGCCGACGACGGTGCTCGAGCAACCGGTGAGCAGCACGCTGCCCGCCGCTGCCGCGACGATCGCGCGGCGCAGACCATGCCTCATGGAGCTGGGGTTCCTTCTCTGCCGGGGTGCGGGCGCCCGAGGGAGCCGGGGCCGGCCCGCGCCACCGGGGCGCGGAGCCGGGCCATGATGCACGGGCGGGCAGCGGCTGGGAACGGGTCCGCGCGCGACGACGGCCGGGCCGCTCCACCGTGGGAGCGACCCGGCCGTCGCAGGTCAGGGCCGGGGGATCAGCCCTCGGGATCAGCCCTCGTGGAGCAGCCAGAGGGTGCCCAGCGGCGGGGCAGAGACGGTGGCCGAGAACGGCTGGCCGTGCCAGGGCTCCTCGACCGCGTCGACCCCGCCGTAGTTGCCGACCCCGGAGCCGCCGTAGCCCTCGGCGTCGGTGTTGAGCACCTCGCGCCAGCGGCCGCCGCGCGGCAGGCCGATCCGGTAACCGTGGTGCGGGGTGCCGGAGAAGTTGCAGACGACGGCGAGCACCTGGCCCGGCGTCTGCCCGCCGCCCTCGACGACGGCGGCCTCGGTGCCGCTCTCGGCGGCCTCGGTCGGCGTCGGGACGTCGGCGACCTTCGGCCGGCCGTAGCGCAGGAAGGTGATGACGTTGCCCGACGCGTCGTTGGCGTCGATCCACTGGAACCCGGCCGGGTCGACGTCGAGCGACCACAGCGCCTCGGTCTCCCGGTACCGGGCGTTGAGGTCGGTGACCAGCTGCAGGACGCCGCGGTGCGCGGGGTCGTCGAGGTGCCACCAGTCCAGCGAGCGGCTCTCGGCCCATTCGCCGTCCTGGGCGAACTCCGAGCCCATGAACAGCAGCTGCTTGCCGGGGTGGGCCCACATGTAGGCGAGGTAGCCGCGCACGCCGGCCAGCTGCTGCCACCGGTCGCCCGGCATCTTCCGCAGCAGCGAACCCTTGCCGTAGACGACCTCGTCGTGGCTGATCGGCAGCACGTAGTTCTCGGAGTAGGCGTACATCATCGAGAACGTCAGCTGGTTGTGGTGGTAGCTGCGGTGCACCGGCTGGCGCTGGACGTAGGCCAGCGAGTCGTGCATCCAGCCCATGTTCCACTTGAAGCCGAAGCCCAGGCCGCCGAGGTAGGTGGGCCGGGTGACGCCGGGCCAGGCGGTCGACTCCTCGGCGATGGTCACCACGCCCGGCACCTCGCGGTAGACGGTGGCGTTGACCTCCTGGAGGAACGACACCGCCTCGAGGTTCTCCCGCCCGCCGTGGACGTTGGGGATCCACTCGCCGTCCTCGCGCGAGTAGTCGAGGTAGAGCATCGAGGCGACGGCGTCGACCCGCAGCCCGTCGACGTGGAACTCCCGGGCCCAGAACAGCGCGTTGGCGACCAGGAAGTTGCGCACCTCGGTGCGGCCGAAGTTGAACACGAACGTGCCCCAGTCCGGCTGCTCGCCGCGGCGCGGGTCGTCGTGCTCGTACAGCGCGGTGCCGTCGAACCGGCCCAGCGCCCAGGCGTCCTTGGGGAAGTGCGCCGGCACCCAGTCGACGATGACGCCCAGGCCGGCCTGGTGCGCCCGGTCGACGAGGTACCGGAAGTCGTCGGGGCTGCCGAACCGCGACGTCGGGGCGTAGTAACTGGTGACCTGGTAGCCCCACGAGCCGCCGAAGGGGTGCTCGGCGACCGGCAGGAACTCCAGGTGGGTGAACCCGGCGGCGACGGCGTAGTCGACGAGCTCCTCGGCCAGCTGGCGGTAGGACAGGCCCTGCCGCCACGAGCCCAGGTGCACCTCGTAGACGCTCATCGGCCGCTCGTGCCAGTTGCCGCGCTCGCGCTCGGCCAGCCAGGCGTCGTCGTTCCACTCGTGGGTGGACTCGACGACGACGGAGGCGTTGGCCGGCGGCACCTCGGTGGCGAAGGCCATCGGGTCGGACTTCTCCCGCCAGACGCCGTCGGCGCCCAGGACGTGGAAGCGGTACCGGGTGCCGGCCTGCACGCCCGGGATGTAGATCTCCCAGACGCCGATCGAGCCGAGCTGGCGCATCGGGTAGGCGCGGGCCTCCCAGTAGTCGAAGTCGCCGGTGACCTTCACGCCCTGCGCGTTGGGCGCCCAGACGGCGAAGGAGACGCCCTCGACGGTGCCGCGCGGGGTCTCGTAGCGCCGCACGTGCGCGCCGAGCGCCTCCCACAGCCGCTCGTGCCGGCCCTCGCCGATCAGGTACATGTCCAGGTCGCCGAGCGTGGGCATCCAGCGGTAGGGGTCGTCGACGGTGAAGGTGTCCCCGCCGTAGGTCACCTCGACCCGGTAGTCGCCGGGCTGCTGCGGCAGCGTGGCCTCGTAGATGCCGCCGCCGTGGATCCGCCGGGCCTCGTAGCGGGAGTCGTCCTGGTCGACGACGACCACCGCGGACGCGTCGGGCCGCAGCGTGCGCACCACCCAGCCCGTGGCGGTGGCGTGCGCGCCGAGCACCCGGTGCGGGTCGCGGGACCAGCCGTCGACGATCGCCCGCAGGTCCTCCTCGGTGACCTCCTCGGGGGCGTCGTGCTCGCCCCCGCCGCCGGCGCCGCTGGTCAGACCGCCCTCCTCGGCGCCCGGCGGCGTCGGCTCGGGGGCCTGCGCGACGGCGGTCCCGGCGACGTCGGTCGACGGTTCAGCGGCCGGCTCCTGCTCGGGCGCCTGCGGCGTCGAGGGCTCGGCCGGGTCCGGCGAGGGCGGCTCCGGCTGCCCGGCGGGCGCCCCCGAGGGAGAGCCGGGCTCGGCGATCGGCGCGGGCGCGACCACCGGCGTCGCGGTGCCGCCCTGCTCGGCGACCACCTCGGCGGCGGGCTGGGCGGCGCTCTCCGCGGCCGTCTTGCGCGGTGCGCGCTTGCGGGTGGCCTTGACCGGCGCCTCGCCGTCGGCGGTGGCCGGTGCGGCCTTCCTGGCGGCCCGCTTCGTGGTCTTCTTCGCCGCCGCGGGCTCCGCGGCGCCGTCGCCGCCGGCCGCCGCGGCGGTGGTCGCGTCCGCGGCGGGGGCCTTCTCCGCCGCGGCCTTCTTGGCCGGGGCCTTCTTCGCGGCGGCCTTCTTGGCCGGGGCCCGCTTGCGCGCCGGGGTGGGGTTCACGACCGGCTCGCTCTCGGCGGCCTCGGCCTGCGCGGTCATCGCCTCGACCGCCTGCTGCAGCTGCTCCTTGGTGGCCGGCGAGTCAGCGGTCTCGGCGGCCGCCCCGCTCGCGGGTGTCGGGTCGCTCGTCGTCATCGTCGCGTTGCCGTCCTCTTCGTCGTCTGCTGCGTCGTCTGCTGCGTCGTCGTCTGGTGGGGGGTCAGGTGTTCGCGGCGGTGAGCCGGGACAGCGAGTGCAGCGGGATCATCAGCCAGTTCGGCCGGTTGCGCGCCTCGTAGACGCACTCGTAGACCGCCTTGTCCGCCTCGAAGGCCCGCAGGAGGGGGGAGTCCCCACAGGGGTCGATCCCGCTCGCCGCCGAGTAGCCCGCACAGAAGGCACCGCGGTTGCGCTCGGCCCACTCCTGCGCCCGGTACGCGCGCTGGGGGTCGTCGGGCTGCTCCACGAGCATGTGCCGGGCGGCGTAGTCGAAGCTGCGCAGCATCCCCGCGACGTCGCGCAGCGGGCTGTCGAGCTGCCGCCGCTCGGCCAGCGGCCGGGCCGGCTCGCCCTCGAAGTCGAGCACCACCCAGCCGGTCGCCGTCCGCAGCACCTGGCCGAGGTGGAAGTCGCCGTGCACCCGCTGGCGCACCACCTCCTCCGGGCTGTCGGCCACCGCGGCGTACACCGCGCGCAGGCTCTCGAGGTGCTCCTCCAGCTGCGGGACGACGGCCAGCGCCGCCTCCAGCCGGTCGGTCATCGCCCGCGCGGTCGCGGCGAACCACTCGCGGTCGGCCGGCTCGGTGGCCAGGACCCGGGCGAGGTCGGCGTGCACCGAGGCGGTCGCCGCGCCCAGCCGCTCGCTGTCGGCGGCGAAGTCGCCGCCCACCTCGTCGGCGTGCAGGTCGCCCTCGGCGTAGAGGTCGCGGACGCTGGCGGTGGCCAGCCGCCACCCGTCGCTGGCGCCGCGGACGAACGTCTGCAGCATCGCCGCCGTGGCCGGCTCGCCGCCGTCGGGGTCGTCGATCTCGATGTAGCCGAGCAGCGGTGCGATGTGCGGGTTCTCCGTCCTGCGCAGCGCCTGGCCGATCTCGACGTCGGGGTTGAGCCCGGGCTCGAGCCGGCGGAACAGCTTGAAGATGGCGTCCTGGCCGTAGACCAGCGAGGTGTTGCTCTGCTCGGTCGAGACGACGTCGCCGGGCACGCCCTCGGGGATCGGCGCGAGGCCGGCGGGGTGGAAGTGCATCGGCCCCACCGTCGAGGCGGCCACCAGGTGCGTGAGCCACGGTGGGGTGGCGTCGCGGTCGCGCAGCGCGTCGTAGGCGTAGTTCTCGCGGTCGGTCCCGTCCGCGCCCTTGGCCGGGACGGCGCCCACGAGCGCCGCGGACAGGTCCTCCTCCGGGTGCGCCCGCCACGACAGCGGCACCAGGTAGGTCTCGACGGCGCCGTCGGCGTAGGTCACCCGCACGCGGTGCACCGACAGGACCGGCTCGGACCGCGAGAGGAAGAAGCCCTCCTCGGCGACGTCGGCCCACTCCCGGCCCTTGCCGCCGAACCAGCGCTGGTGCGGCATCCACTCGCGCAGGACGTCGGCCAGGGCCTTGCTCATCGGGGTCCTCCGGTGCTGGGCGGGACGTCGTCGCCGGTCCTCGTGTCGCTGTCGCCGGGGATCTCCTCGGCCTCGCTGACCAGGCCGGCGGCCAGCAGCGAGTCGGCGACCGGACTGGTGGCGGTCTCCGGCTCCGCGGCCGGCTCCTCGACCGGCTCCACCGGCTTGGCCAGCTCGAACCAGTAGAAGCCGTGCCCGGCCAGGGTGAGCATGTAGGGCAGCACGCCGATCTGCGGGAACTCGACCCGGCCGGTGAGCTCGATGGGGGTGTACCCCTCGAACCGGCGCAGGTCCAGCTCCACCGGCTGCGGGAAGCGGGACAGGTTGTTGACGCACAGCACCACGTCGTCGCCGAACTCGCGGACGAACGACAGCACCGTGGGGTTGCGCGACCCGACCTCCTCGTAGCTGCCCAGGCCGAAGGTGGGGTGCTCCTTGCGGACGGCGATCATCCGGCGGATCCACTGCAGCATCGAGTTGGTGTTGCGCAGCTGCGCCTCGACGTTGGTGGTCTGGTAGCCGTAGACCGGGTCCTGGTTCAGCGGCAGGTACATCCGCTGCGGGTCGGCGGTGGAGAAGCCGCCGTTGCGGTCGGGCGTCCACTGCATCGGCGTGCGGACGCCGTCGCGGTCACCGAGCCAGATGTTGTCGCCCATGCCGATCTCGTCGCCGTAGTAGAGGACCGGCGAGCCGGGCAGCGAGAGCAGCAGCGCGTTGAACAGCTCGAGGGTGTTGGTGTCGTTCTCCAGCAGCGGCGCCAGCCGGCGGCGGATGCCGATGTTGGCCTTCATGCGGGGGTCCTTGGCGTACTCCGCCCACATGTAGTCGCGCTCCTCGTCGGTGACCATCTCGAGGGTCAACTCGTCGTGGTTGCGCAGGAAGATGCCCCACTGGCAGTTGTCGGGGATCGGCGGCGTCTGGGCCATGATCTCCGAGATCGGGAACCGCTGCTCCCGGCGGGCGGCCATGAACAGGCGCGGCATCACCGGGAAGTGGAAGGCCATCTGGCACTCGTCGCCGTCCTCGCCGAAGTACTCGACGACGTCGGCCGGCCACTGGTTGGCCTCGCACAGCAGTACGCGGTCGGGGTAGTCGGCGTCGACGACCTTGCGGACGTGCTTGAGGAACTCGTGGGTGCGGGGGAGGTTCTCGCCGTTGGTCCCCTCTTCCTCGAACAGGTAGGGGACCGCGTCCAGCCGGAAGCCGTCGATGCCCAGGTCCAGCCAGAAGCGCAGGGCGTCGATGATCGCCTCCTGCACCTTCGGGTTCTCGAAGTTGAGGTCCGGCTGGTGCGAGAAGAAGCGGTGCCAGAAGTACTGCTTGCGCACCGGGTCGAACGTCCAGTTGGACGACTCGGTGTCGACGAAGATGATCCGCGCGTCCGCGTAGCCGGTGTCGTCGTCGGCCCACACGTAGAAGTCGCCGTAGGGGCCCTCGGGGTCGCTGCGGCTGGCCTGGAACCAGGGGTGCTGGTCCGAGGTGTGGTTCATGACGAAGTCGATGATCACGCGGATGCCGCGGGCGTGGGCGGCGTGCAGCAGGGCGCGGAAGTCCTCGATGTCGCCGAACTCCGGCAGCACCGCGGTGTAGTCGCTGACGTCGTACCCGCCGTCGCGCAGCGGCGAGGCGAAGAACGGCGGCAGCCAGAGGCAGTCGACGCCGAGCCACTGCAGGTAGTCGAGCTTGTCGAGCATGCCGCGGAGGTCGCCCACGCCGTCGGCGTTGCTGTCGGCGAAGCCGCGGACGAGCACCTCGTAGAAGACGGCGCGCTTGTACCAGAGCGGGTCGGAGCCCCGCGGTGGCAGCGCGGAGCCCGCGTCGGGGGAGTCGGGCACGGGGAGCGTCATCGGTGCGGGGAGCCTCGCTGGTCGTCGTGGGTGGGGGATCAGCTGACCGGCGGCGGCCAGGTCACCGGCCGGGGCAGGTGGACCGAGAACACGTGCGCCGGCTCCCAGTAGGGGTCCAGCTCGACGTAGTTGAACTGGCCCCAGTCGTAGCGGGCGCCGGTGATCTCGTCGGTGACGCCGAACCGCTCGTGCCAGTCCAGCCCGAGGGTCGGCATGTCCAGCGCCGTCGTCCCGATCTGCCGGTTCTGGCTGTCGAGGGCGCAGACCACCAGGACGGCGTCCTGCGAGCCCGGGTCGGTCTTGGAGAAGCAGATGAGGTTCGGGTTGTCGACCGGGTGGAACCGCAGCGTCCGCAGCTGCTGCAGCGCCGGGTGCCGGCGGCGGATCTCGTTGAGCGTGCGCAGGTAGGGCGCCAGGCTCCGGCCGGCCGCCTCGGCACCGGCCCAGTCGCGCGGGCGCAGCCGGTACTTCTCGCTGTCGAGGTACTCCTCGCTGCCCGGCCGCACCGCCACGTGCTCGTAGAGCTCGTACCCGGAGTAGACGCCCCAGGTCGGGCTCATCATGGACGCGAGCACCGCGCGGATCTTGAACATCGGCGGCCCGCCGTACTGCAGGCTCGCGTGCAGGATGTCCGGGGTGTTCACGAAGAAGTTCGGCCGCATGTAGTGCGCGCTGGTGGCGAGCTCGCGGCCGTAGTCCTCGATCTCGCCGCGCGCGGTCCGCCACGTGAAGTACGTGTAGGACTGGGTGAACCCGAGCCGCGCCAGCTGGTGCATCATCGCCGGCCGGGTGAAGGCCTCGGCGAGGAAGAGCACGTCCGGGTCGGTCTCCTTGACCTTCCAGATCAGCCAGTGCCAGAAGTCCAGCGGCTTGGTGTGCGGGTTGTCGACCCGGAAGATCCGCACGCCGGCGTCCATCCAGACCCGCACCACCCGCAGCACCTCGGCGTAGATGCCCTCGGGGTCGTTGTCGAAGTTGACCGGGTAGATGTCCTGGTACTTCTTCGGCGGGTTCTCCGCGTAGGCGATGGTCCCGTCGGGCTTGGTGGTGAACCACTCCGGGTGCTCCTTGACCCACGGGTGGTCCGGCGCCGCCTGCAGCGCGAGGTCCAGCGCCACCTCCATGCCCAGGCCGCGGGTGCGGGTGACGAAGGCGCGGAAGTCCTCCATCGTGCCCAGCTGCGGGTGGACGGCGTCGTGGCCGCCCTCCTCGCTGCCGATGGCCCACGGCGAGCCGACGTCGTCGGGCCCGACCTCGTGCGGGTTGCCGCCGGGGAACTGCGGCGTGTTCGGGCCCTTGCGGTTGACCTTGCCGATCGGGTGGATCGGCGGCAGGTAGACCACGTCGAAGCCCATCTCGGCGACCGCCGGCAGCCGGTCGCCCGCCGTCTGGAACGTCCCGTGCGCGGGGACGCCGCCGACGACGGGGCCCTCGGAGCGGGGGAAGAACTCGTACCAGGAGCCGTAGAGCGCGCGCGGCCGGTCGACCCACACCTCGTACTCCGGCGTCGGGGTGACCAGCTCGCGGACCGGGTGCTCGTCGAGGTAGCGCTGCACCGCGGCGGCCAGCGCCGGCGCGACCCGGTCGGGCAGCGTGCGGGAGGTGTCGCGCAGCGCCGCGACGGCGTCGCCGAGGCGGCCGCGCCACTCGTCGTCGGCGTCCTCGGCCACCCGCTCGAGCAGCCGGGCGCCCTCCTCGAGGTCGTTGGCCAGCTCCCCGGGGCCCTGGCCGGCCTCGATCTTCACCTCGACGGCGTGGTGCCAGGTGGCCAGCGGGTCGCTCCACGCCTCGACCCGGAACGTCCAGCGCCCCTCCCGGTCGGGCACCACGGTGGTGATCCACCGGTCGGGCTCCGCGCCGAAGCGGCGCATGCGGTTGAGGGGACCCCGGGTGCCGTCCGGAGCGGTCCAGACGACGTCGGCCGCGACGGCGTCGTGGCCCTCCCGGAAGACGGTGGCGGTGACCGGCAGGTGCTCGCCGACCACGGCGCGGGCCGAGAACGACCCGCAGGACACGACGGGGGCGACATCGGTGATGCCGAGGCGGAGGTCAGCGCGGCGAGTCATCCCGGCCACGCTATCCAGGTCCGGGACCGGTCACACCTCGGCCGCCGAGACGCCCCCGGCCGGGTGCACCGCCCCCGACCGGGTGGTGCACCCGACCTGTCCGGACGCGCCCCGCTGGCTAGGCTCCCCGCGTGCGAGCTCTGCGTCGGTTCACCGTCCGGGCGGCCCTCCCCGAGGCCCTGATGCCCCTGTCCCAGCTGGTCATGAACCTGCGCTGGTCCTGGCACCCCGAGACCCGCGACCTGTTCGAGGCGCTGGACCCCGAACTGTGGCGGACCTGCAACAACGACCCGGTGAAGGTCCTGGGCGAGGTGTCGGCCGAGCGGCTGGCCACGCTGTCGACCGACCGCCGGTTCCTCCGCCGCCTCCAGGACGTCGTCGACGACCTCGACGACTACCTGTCCTCCGAGCACTGGTACCAGTCGCTGGGGCCGGAGGCGCCGCGCAGCATCGCCTACTTCTCCGCCGAGTTCGGCATCACCGAGGTGCTGCCCCAGTACTCCGGCGGCCTGGGCATCCTCGCCGGCGACCACCTCAAGGCCGCCTCCGACCTCGGGGTGCCGCTGATCGGCGTCGGCCTGCTCTACCGGGCCGGCTACTTCGAGCAGGGGCTGTCGGCCGACGGCTGGCAGCTGGAGCACTACCCGTCGCTGGACCCGCACGGCCTGCCGGTCAAGCTGCTGCGCCAGCCCGACGGGTCCGCCGTCGTCATCACCGTGCCGCTGCCCGAGGGCCGCACCCTGCACGCGCACGTGTGGCGGGCGCAGGTGGGCCGGGTGTCGCTGCTGCTGCTCGACAGCGACATCGAGGAGAACGCCCCGGCCGAGCGCGGGGTGACCGACCGGCTCTACGGCGGCGACGAGGACCACCGGCTGCGCCAGGAGATGCTGCTCGGCATCGGCGGGGTCCGGGCGCTGCGCGCCTGGTGCCAGCTCACCGGCACCCCGCAGCCGGAGGTGTTCCACGCCAACGAGGGCCACGCCGGCTTCCAGGGGGTCGAGCGGATCCGCGAGCTCACCGAGTCGCACGGGCTGACCTTCGCCGAGGCGCTGCAGGCCGTCCGCGCCGGCACGGTGTTCACCACGCACACGCCGGTGCCCGCCGGCATCGACCGGTTCCCGCGCGCGCTGATCGAGCGGTACTTCGCCGGGTTCGGCGTCCCGCTCGAGCACCTCATCCCGCTCGGCGCCGAGGACGACCCGACGAAGTTCAACATGGCGCACATGGGCCTGCGGCTGGGGCAGCGGGCCAACGGCGTCAGCGAGCTGCACGGGCACGTCAGCCGGTCGATGTTCAACCCGCTGTGGCCGGGCTTCGACGAGGCCGACGTCCCGATCACCTCGATCACCAACGGCGTGCACGCGCCGACCTGGACCGCGCGGGAGCTGGTGGAGCTGGGCACCCAGGCCTCCAGCGACGGCGACCCGTTCGAGGGCACCGGGCCGGCGTCCTTCGACGGCGTCGACCGGATCCCGGCGCTGGAGCTGTGGAACACCCGCCGGATGCTGCGCGGCCGGCTGGTCGAGGAGGTGCGCCGCCGGCTGCGGGAGACGGCGCGCTCGCGCGGCGCGGCCGAGGCCGAGGTGCGCTGGACCGACACCGCCTTCGACCCCGACGTCCTCACCATCGGCTTCGCCCGCCGGGTGCCGTCCTACAAGCGGCTGACGCTCATGCTGCGCGACCCGGACCGGCTGCGGGCCCTGCTGCTGGACGAGGAGCGGCCGGTCCAGCTGGTCATCGCCGGCAAGAGCCACCCGGCCGACGACGGCGGCAAGCAGCTGATCCAGCAGATGGTGAAGTTCGCCGACGACCCGGCGATCCGGCACCGCATCGCGTTCCTGCCCGGCTACGACATCGGGATGGCCCGCTACCTGTACTGGGGCTGCGACGTCTGGCTGAACAACCCGCTGCGGCCGCTGGAGGCCTGCGGCACCTCGGGGATGAAGGCCGCGCTCAACGGCGGGCTCAACCTCTCCATCCGCGACGGCTGGTGGGACGAGTGGTTCGACGGCCAGAACGGCTGGGCGATCCCCACCGCCGACGGCGTCACCGACCCCGAGCGGCGCGACGACGTCGAGGCGCGGGCCATCTACGACCTGCTGTCCACCCAGGTGCTGCCGCGGTTCTACGAGACCGACCGCGACGGCATCCCCACCCGCTGGGTCGAGATGGTGCGGCACACGCTGCGCGAGACCGGCCCGAAGGTGCTCGCCACCCGGATGGTGCGCGACTACGTCGAGCGGCTGTACGTGCCGGCGGCGGGCTCCTCGCGGACGATGGCCGACGGCGGGTACGGGCCGGCGCGGGCCGAGGCGCAGTGGCGGGCGCACCTGCTGGAGAACTGGTCGGGCGTGCGGGTGGCGCACGTCGAGGCCACCGGCGCCGGCGACACCCCGGAGATCGGCTCGACCCTGGCGCTGCGCGCGGAGGTGGAGCTGCCGCACCTCGCCCCGGCCGACGTCGAGGTGCAGGCCGCCTACGGGCGGGTCGACGACGCCGACGGCCTGCACGAGGTGACGACGGTGCCGATGCGGCACGAGCACACCGAGGGCTCCCGGCACTGGTTCACCGCCACCCTGCCGCTGGAGCGCACCGGCGCGTTCGGGTACACGGTGCGCGTGCTGCCGCACTCCGAGCACCTGGCCGATCCCGCGGAGCTCGGGCTGGTCCGCTCGGCGTAGCCGCAGGCTCACCAGTCACGCCGGTCGCAGCGTCCCCACCGGCGGCGTGGCGGTGCGGCCGGACCACGCACAGCGGCGCGCGGTCACTAGGCTGGCGCGCATGCCCGACCGCTGTGAAGTCCTGCCCGGAGACGCCCTCGTGGCCCGTCGCGGCGGGGGACTGCTCTGGGTCGACGCTCCCGGCTCGCCGGCCCTGGTCGCCGCGCTGCACGCCTGCCTGGGCGTGTCCGGCCCCGGCGCCGACCGCGTCCTCGCGGCGGTCGCCGCCCAGGTGCCCGCGCTGGGGGGCGGCTCGGCCTCCTTCGCGCTCGTCCTCGTCGACACCAGCGGCGGCACGGGCACCGGCGTCGCGCTGTGGTCCGGCAAGGGCCAGCCGGCCGTCGACGGCGTCCCCGTCTCCGGCCAGCCGGCCGACGGGTGCAGCCTGGCCGCCGGGTTCCCGCTCGGCGCCACCCTCTACGTCGGCCCGGGCCAGGCCACGCCGCAGATGCCGCCGGGTGTCGCGTACGACCTCGTCGAGGGGGCGGTCCCCGGGGCCGGTGCGCTGCTGCAGCTCGCGGCGGCCTCCTCCGCCCCGGCTGCGGTCCCGCCGGCCACCCACACCCCGGCGTCGTCGTTCAGCGCCGGCTCGGACGCCGGCTTCGCCGCCGCGCCGTCCTACGGCGCCTCCGTGGGGTCCTCGCCGTCGGGCCAGGGGTCCACCCGCGTCGACGACGGCGGCGAGGAGACGGCGTTCTGGAAGCCCGACGCCGCCGCCGCGCCGGTGCTGCGCTTCGACGACGGCCTGGTCGTCACCGTCGACGAGGACCTCGTCCTCGGCCGCCGCCCCGACAGCCACGAGCTGGTGACCGCCGGCAACGCCCGGCCGGTGCCGATCGCCGACACGCAGAACGTGCTCTCCTCGGCGCACGCGGCCATCCAGCGCTCCGGCCGCGAGGTCACGCTCACCGACCTCGGCTCGCTCAACGGCACCCACGTCGCGGGGCCCGAGGCCACCGAGTGGACGCAGCTCGAGCCCGGCGTCGCCCACCCGCTCTCCGACGGCGACCGCCTCCTGCTCGGCTGGACGGTCATCACCTACGAGCAGCCCCAGGACTGAACGACACGGCGAGAGCCCCGGCCCCCCAGGGACCGGGGCTCTCGCCGTTCCCGGGGGCGGGGCACGGGAAGCGATGCGCACGCCCGGAAGGCCGGGACGTGCGCATCGCTTCCTCCACCCTTCAGGGGCGGCGCAGGACGCGCAGCAGCCAGACGGTCCGCGGCGGCACCTCGATCGGCCCCGGCGCGACGACGCTCGGCCGCGGCGGCGCCCCCGTCGGGTACTCGGTGCTCAGCACGAACTCGTAGCCGTCGGACCAGGGCGCGCCGGGCAGCTGCACCGTCACCGGCTCCGGCCCGGCGTGCAGCTGCACGAGGTAGGAGTCGTCGACGACCGGGCGGCCGCGCTCGTCGCGGTGCCGGATGCCGCGGCCGTCGAGGTACATGCCGACCGTCTGCAGGCCGGTGTCGAACCAGTCCGCGGTGGTCAGCTGCCCGCCGTCGGGCGCGAACCAGGCCAGGTCGCGGGTGCCGCCGGTGCCCGGGATCTCGTGGCCCTCGAAGAACGCCTCCTGGCGCAGCACCGGCGCGTCGCGGCGCAGCCGCACCAGCCGGCGGACGAAGGCGAGCAGGTCCCCGTCGACGGCGTCCCAGTCGATCCAGGACACCTCGCCGTCCTGGCAGTAGGCGTTGTTGTTGCCGCCCTGGGTGCGGCCGAGCTCGTCGCCGGCGGTGAGCATCGGCACGCCGGTCGACAGCAGCAGCGTCGTCAGCAGGTTGCGCACCTGGCGGCCGCGCAGGGCCTGCACCTCCGGGTCGTCGGTGGGCCCCTCGACGCCGCAGTTCCAGTTGCGGTTGTGGCTCTCGCCGTCCCGGTTGTCCTCGCCGTTGGCCTCGTTGCGCTTGTGCTCGTAGGTGACCAGGTCGGCGAGGGTGAACCCGTCGTGGGCGGTGACGAAGTTGACGCTGGCGAACGGGCGGCGGCCGTCGGAGCGGTAGAGGTCCGAGGAGCCGGTCAGCCGGTAGGCCAGGTCGCGGACGCCGACGTGCGAGCCGGCCCACACGTCCCGCACGGTGTCGCGGTAGCGGCCGTTCCACTCGGTCCACAGCGGCGGGAAGTTGCCCACCTGGTAGCCGCCCTCGCCGACGTCCCACGGCTCGGCGATGAGCTTCACCTGGCTGATCACCGGGTCCTGGTGCACGACGTCGAAGAAGGCCGAGAGCCGGTCGACGTCGTGGAAGGAGCGGGCCAGCGCCGCGGCGAGGTCGAACCGGAAGCCGTCGACGTGCATCTCGGTGACCCAGTACCGCAGCGAGTCCATGAGCATCGCGAGCACCTGCGGCCGGCGGACGTCGAGGGTGTTCCCGCAGCCGGTGTAGTCGGTGTAGCGGGCCCGGTTCTCGCCGTCGAGCCGGTAGTAGCCGGGGTTGTCGATGCCCTTGAGCGACAGTGACGGCCCGGTGTGGTCACCCTCGGCGGTGTGGTTGTAGACGACGTCGAGGACCACCTCGATGCCGGCCGCGTGCAGCGCCTTGACCATCGCCTTGAACTCGGTGACCTGCGCCCCGCCGGACCCGGCCGAGCTGTAGGCGGCGTGCGGCGCGAAGTAGCCGAGGGTGTTGTAGCCCCAGTAGTTGGTCAGCCCGCGGCGCAGCAGGTGCGGCTCGCTGACGAAGTGGTGCACCGGCAGCAGCTCGACGGCGGTGACGCCCAGGGACACCAGGTGCTCGACGAACGCCGGGTGGGCCAGCCCCGCGTAGGTGCCGCGCAGCGCCGGCGGGATGTCCGGGTGGCGCATGGTCGCGCCCTTGACGTGCACCTCGTAGACGACGGTGTCCGACCACGAGGTGGCCGGCCGCCGGTCGCCGTCCCAGGGGAAGGAGTCGTGGACGACGACGCCGCGCGGCACGTACGGCGCGGAGTCCCGCGGGTCGGCCGGTCCGGTGTCGGGGCCGTCGGCGCGGTAGGCGAACAGCGCGGGGTGCAGCGCCAGGTCGCCGTCGACGGCGCGGGCGTACGGGTCCAGCAGCAGTTTCGCCGGGTTCCACCGGTGCCCGGCGCCGGGGTCCCACGGCCCGTGCACCCGGTAGCCGTAGCGCTGGCCGGGGCCGACGCCGGGCAGCCGCCCGTGCCAGACCTGGTGGGTGGTCTCCTGCAGCCGGTGCCGGTGCTCGAAGCCGTCGTCGTCGAACAGGCACAGGTCGACGGCGGTGGCGCCGGCCGACCACAGCGCGAAGTTCGTGCCGGTGCCGTCCCAGTGCGCGCCCAGGGGAGCGGGGGAGCCCGGCCAGACCTCGACGTCCTCGCTGGTGGTCCTCACCGGGCGATCGTGCCAAGACCGCCACCTCCCCGGGTGCAGGCGGGCGGGTTGGTTGGATGGGGTCGTGTCGAGCAGTGCCGCCGTCGGCGGAGCAGAACCGGTCGTCGAGATGAGCGGCGTGGACGTCGTCCGCGGGCAGTCGCACCTGCTGCGGGGGGTCGACTGGACCGTCCTGCCCGACCAGCGCTGGGTGGTGCTCGGCCCCAACGGCGCCGGGAAGACGACGCTGCTGCAGTTGGCCGGGGCGCACATGCACCCGACGCGCGGCGAGGTGCGGCTGCTCGGCGAGACGATGGGCGCGGTCGACGTCTTCGAGCTGCGCCCGCGGATCGGCCTGACCAGCGCGGCGCTGGCGCAGCGGATCGAGGCGGGGGAGCGGACCGGTGACGTCGTCCTGTCCGCCGGGTACGCGATCGTCGGCCGCGCCAAGGAACGCTACGACATCCACGACCTCACCCGGGCCGCGACGCTCATGCAGCAGTGGGGCGTGCAGCGGATCGCGCACCGGCCCTTCGGCACGCTCAGCGAGGGGGAGCGCAAGCGGGTCCAGATCGCCCGCGCGCTCATGCCCGACCCGGAGCTGCTGCTGCTCGACGAGCCCGGCGCGGGCCTGGACCTCGGCGGCCGCGAGGACCTGGTGGGCCGGCTGGCGGACCTCGCCACCTACCTCTACGCCCCGGCGCAGGTGCTGGTCACCCACCACGTCGAGGAGATCCCGCCGGGCTACACGCACGCGCTGCTGCTCCGCCAGGGCGCGGTGGTCGCCGCGGGTCCGCTGGGTGAGGTGGTCACCGCCGAGCTGCTGTCGGAGACCTTCGGCCTGCCGCTGGCGCTCGAGCGCTCCGACGGCCGCTACACCGCCCGTCGCCGGGGGTGACCTGCGGCCTCTGGTTAGGGTCCAGGCGACGACGTCGTCCCCTCGCTGGAGGCCGTGCATGGCAGCGCCCGAGTTCGTGACCCTGTCGGTGGAGGACGGGGTGGGCACGATCCGCCTCGACCGGCCCAAGATGAACGCGATCGACGAGCAGCTGCACACCGAGGTGCGGGCCGCGGCGATCGAGGCGACCGAGCGCGCGGACGTGCGCGCCGTCGTCCTCTACGGCGGCGAGCGGGTGTTCGCCGCCGGCGCCGACATCAAGGCCATGTCGCAGCTGACCGGCAGCTCGATGGTCGCCTGGGGCCGCGAGCTCACGCACAGCTTCACCACGGTCGCCCGCATCCCCAAGCCGGTCATCGCCGCGATCACCGGCTACGCCCTCGGCGGCGGCTACGAGCTCGCGCTGTGCGCCGACTTCCGGGTCATGGGCGCGGGCGCGAAGGTCGGGCAGCCGGAGATCCTGCTCGGCGTCATCCCCGGTGCCGGCGGCACCCAGCGGCTGGCCCGCCTGGTCGGCCCGGCGAAGGCCAAGGAGCTGGTGTTCACCGGCCGGCACGTGGGCGCCGAGGAGGCGCTGGAGACGGGCCTGGCCGACGCCGTCGTCCCGGACGCCGAGGTGTACGACACCGCCGTCGCCATGGCGCGGAAGTTCGCCGCCGGTCCCCCGCTCGCGCTGGCCGCGGCGAAGCAGGCGATCGACGAGGGCCTCGACGGGCCGATCGAGCAGGGCCTGGCGCTGGAGAGCCGGCTGTTCGCCGGGCTGTTCGACACCGAGGACCAGAAGACCGGGATGCGCTCCTTCCTCGAGAACGGGCCCGGCAAGGCGACCTTCACCGGGCGCTGACCTCCGGCGTCCCCCGGACGTTCTCCGGACCGTCACCGGAACCGGCCCTCCGGACCGTCCGGTTCTGTCACCATCTGCGAGCCCTCCCGGACGGCGTCCCGCCGGGACCCGGAGGGCGGCCGACCGCTCCCGAGGAGGACCCGTGCGCTCCACCCCCACCCTGAGGACCGCGACCGTGCTGGCGGCCGCGACCCTCGTGCTGACCGCCTGCGGCGGCGGCGACGACGGCGGCTCCGGAGGGGGAGGTGGCGGCTCGGACGCGGCCAGCGCCCGCTCCGCCGAGGACCTCGGCGGCATGGACGCCCTCGTCGAGGCGGCGCAGGCCGAGGGCGAGCTCAACGTCATCGCGTTGCCGCCGGACTGGGCGAACTACGGCGAGATCATCTCCGCCTTCGAGGAGGAGTACGGGATCACCGTCAACAGCGCCTCGCCCGACGGCACCAGCCAGGACGAGCTCAACGCCGTCGAGAGCCAGCGCGGCCAGGACCGGGCGCCCGACGTCCTCGACCTGGGCACCGCCTTCGCCCGCCAGGGCCAGGCGCAGGACCTGCTCGCGCCCTACCGGGTGGAGACCTGGGACGACATCCCCGAGGGCCAGAAGGACCCCGAGGGGTACTGGTACAACGACTACGGCGGCTACATCTCCATCGGCTGCAACGCCACGGCGATCGCCGAGTGCCCGACCAGCTTCGAGGACCTGCTCGACCCGCAGTACGCCGGCCAGGTCGCGCTCAACGGCAACCCGACGCAGGCCGCGGCCGCCTTCGCCGGCGTCTGGGCGGCGTCGCTGGCCAACGGCGGCAGCCTCGACGACATCGGCCCGGGCATCGACTTCTTCGCCCAGGTCAAGGAAGTCGGCAACTTCAACCCGGTCGAGATCACCCCGGCCACCATCCAGAGCGGCGAGACGCCGCTGGCCATCGACTGGGACTACCTCAATGCCGGCCTCACGGGGACCCTCGCCGAGCAGGGCGTCGAGTGGCAGGTCGCCGTCCCCTCCGACGGGCTGTTCGGCGGCTACTACAGCCAGGCGATCAGCGCCTACGCCCCGCACCCGGCCGCCGCGCGGCTGTGGCAGGAGTTCCTGTACAGCGACCGCGGCCAGAACCTGTACCTGGCCGGCGGCGCCCGGCCGGTCCGGCTGCCGGCGATGCAGGAGGCCGGGACCGCCGACGCCGAGGCGCTGGCCGCCCTGCCGCCGGTCGAGGGCACCGCGGACTTCCCGACCCAGGAGCAGGAGAGCGCCGCCCAGCAGGTGGTCGCCACCCGGTGGAACCAGGAGATCTCCGGCTGAGCACCGCACCCGCCCCCGCCGCGCCGGCGTCCCGCAGGGGACGCCGGCGCGGTGCGCTGCTGCCCGCGCTGGGCGTCCTGCCGTTCCTGCTCTACGTCGCGGTCTTCCTGCTGCTGCCGGTCGGCGTGCTCGCCGCGGAGGCCTTCCGCGCCACCGACCCGGTCACCTTCGAGGAGACCTGGTCGACGGCGAACATCGGCACGGTCACCGGCGGCGCCTACGCCCGCGCCTACCTCGGCAGCCTGCAGCTGTCGGCCGTCACCGCGGTGCTGGGCGCGGTGCTCGGCCTGGCGCTGGCCTTCGCCGTCGTCGGCACCCGCCGCGGCCGGGTGCTGCGCCGCCTGGTGCTCACCGCCTCGGGCGTGCTGGCCAACTTCGGCGGCGTCCCGCTGGCGTTCGCGTTCATCGCCACCATCGGCACCTCCGGCGTCGTCACCGCCCTGCTGACCGACGCGCTCGGCCTCGACGGCTTCTCGCTGTACTCGATGACCGGCCTGGCGCTGGTCTACCTGTACTTCCTGGTGCCGCTGATGGTGCTGACCATCGTGCCGGCGGTCGAGGCGCTGCGACCGCAGTGGCGGGAGGCCTCCGACGTCCTCGGCGCCAGCCGCCGGCAGTACTGGCGTCACGTCGGCGGTCCGGTCCTCCTCCCGCCGGTGCTGGGCGCCACGATGCTGCTGTTCGCCTCCGCGTTCGCCGCCTACGCCACGGCCAAGGCGCTGGTCGGCTCGAGCCTGCCGCTGGTGACGCTGCAGATCGCCGACTCGCTGTCGAGCAACGTCGTCGTCGGCGCGGAGAACCTGGGCAAGGCGCTGGCCCTGGGGATGGTCGTCCTCGTCGGGCTGGTGATGGTCTTCTACACCTGGGTGCAGCGACGCACGTCGCGGTGGCTGGCGTGAGCGCCACCGCGACCGGCCTGTCCACCGCGGCCGTGACCGGCGGCGTCGAGCCGGAGACCCCGGTCCGGGCCCGCCGGCGGAGCCGTGGGGGGTGGCGGTGGGCCGTCTTCGCCGTCCTCGGCCTGTACTTCCTCGTGCCGCTGGGCGCCTCGGTGTGGTTCACCGTCCGGGGCCGCGACGGGGTCACCGCCGACGCCTACACCGGCATCCCGGGCGCCGAGGGGTTCGCCGAGAACTTCGGCCGCTCGCTGCTGCTCGGGGTGCTCACCGTCGCGATCGCGCTGCTGCTCGTGGTGCCCACGGTGGTGCTCGTCGAGCTGCGGCTGCCGCGGCTGCGCCCGCTGGTCGAGTTCCTCACCCTGGTGCCGCTGCTGCTGCCGCCGATCGCGCTGGTCGTCGGCGTGCGCAGCGTGCTGGCCTGGGCGCCCGACCACTTCTACGGCACCCCGCTCGCCGAGGCGTTCTTCGCCCTCCAGGAGCCGGCGCTGCCGTGGATCCTGGTGCTCGTCTACGCCGTGCTGGCGCTGCCGTTCGTCTACCGGGCGCTCGACGCCGGCGTCCGCGGCGCCCAGCTGCGCACGCTCACCGAGGCCGCGCGGGTGCTCGGCGCCTCCTGGCCGCGGGTGATGACCTCGGTCGTCCTGCCCGTGCTGCGGACGTCGGTGCTCAACGCCGCCTTCCTCACCCTGGCGCTGGTGCTGGGCGAGTTCACCGTCGCCAACATCCTCGGCTTCGAGACCTTCCCCACCTGGATCGTGCGCATCTCCGGCTCGCAGACGCGGCTGTCGGTGGCGGTCTCGGTGCTCTCGCTGCTGCTCACCTGGGTGCTGCTGCTGCTCATCTCCGCGCTGGACCGCCGGCGCCGCGAGGAGGACCCCGCATGACCGCCGTCCCCACGGCCGCCCGCGCGGCCGCGCCCGCCGACCTGCGCGAGCAGGCGCCGGTCGCGGTCCGCCTGGAGGGGCTGACCCGCCGCTACGGCTCGCTGCTCGCGCTCGACGGGCTCGACCTGGAGATCGGGGGAGGGGAGTTCCTCGCCCTGCTCGGGCCGTCGGGCTGCGGCAAGACGACGGCGCTGCGCGCGATCGCCGGCTTCGAGGTGCCGGACGCCGGCCGGGTCTGGTTCGACCGCCGCGACGTCACCGGGATCCCGCCGTCGAAGCGCGACGTCGGCATGGTGTTCCAGGCCTACAGCCTCTTCCCGAACATGACCGTGGCCGAGAACGTCGCGTACGGGCTGCGGGTGCGCCGCCGGGGCAGGGAGGAGCGCGCCGGGCGGGCCGCGGAGCTGCTGGAGCTGGTCGGGCTCGCCGACCGCGGGCAGCGCTACCCGCACCAGCTCTCCGGCGGCCAGCAGCAGCGGGTGGCGCTGGCCCGCGCGCTCGCCGTCGCGCCACAGGTGCTGCTGCTCGACGAGCCGCTGTCGGCGCTGGACGCCCAGGTGCGCGTGCAGCTGCGCGAGGAGATCCGCCGCATCCAGCTCGAGCTGGGCACCACCACGGTGTTCGTCACCCACGACCAGTCCGAGGCGCTGTCGGTGGCCGACCGGGTCGGCGTCATGCGCGCCGGCCGGCTCGAGCAGGTGGCCTCGCCCGACGAGCTCTACGAGCGCCCGGCGACGGCGTTCGTGGCGGGCTTCGTCGGCACGATGAACCGCATCCCGGCCGTCCTCGGCGACGGCGACGTCGAGTTCCTCGGCGTGCGCCGCGAGGTGCTCGGCGCCGCCCCGCCGTCCGGTCCCGCGTTCGCGTTGGTGCGGCCCGAGGCGCTGGAGGTCGTCGAGGACCCGCGCGGGGTGGGCCGCGTGGTCACCCGCACGTTCTCCGGCGCCACCACCCGCCTGGCGGTCGCGCTGCCCGACGGCGTCGAGGTGCAGGCCGACGTCCCCAGCGCCGGGAGCCAGGGCCTCACGCCGGGGACGGCGGTCACCGTCACCCCGGCCGAGCGCCCCGCCCTGGTCGAGCCCGCGGGGGAGGGCCCGGCGGCCGGCTGAGGTGCACGAGGATGGCCGGGTGAGCGAGCGCCCGCCCCCCGAGGTCACCGACGTCGACCGGTCCGACCCCGCCGGGCGGGCGTGGGTGGAGCGGGCGATCGCCGTCGTCGAGGCCGACGCCGTGCGCAGCGCCGACACCCACCTGCTCGTCTACCCGCTGCCGCCGGAGTGGGGCGTCGACCTCTACCTCAAGGACGAGTCGACCCACCCGACCGGCAGCCTCAAGCACCGGCTGGCCCGCTCGCTGTTCCTGCACGCGCTGTGCTCGGGCTGGATCACCGAGGGCAGCACCGTCGTCGAGGCCTCCAGCGGGTCGACGGCGGTCAGCGAGGCCTACTTCGCCCGGATGCTGGGCCTGCCGTTCGTCGCGGTCATGCCCGCCTCGACCAGCCCGGAGAAGGTGGCGCTCATCGAGTTCGCCGGCGGGCGCTGCCACTTCGTCGACCGCGCCCCGGACGTCTACGACGAGGCGCGCCGGCTGGCCGCCGAGTGCGGCGGGCACTACCTCGACCAGTTCAGCAACGCCGAGCGGGCCACCGACTGGCGGGGCAACAACACCATCGCCGAGTCGGTGTTCGAGCAGATGGCGCTGGAGCGCCACCCGGTGCCGGAGTGGGTCGTCGTCGGCGCGGGCACCGGCGGCACCAGCGCGACCTTCGGCCGCTACCTGCGCTACCGGCGGCACCCCACCCGGCTCGCCGTCGTCGACCCGGAGAACTCCGCGTTCTTCCCCGGCTGGGTGGAGGACGAGCCGGCCTGGACCACCGGGATGCCGTCGCGGATCGAGGGGATCGGCCGGCCGCGGGTCGAGCCGTCGTTCCTGCCCTCGGTGGTCGACCGGATGATCCGCGTCCCCGACGCCGCGTCGCTGGCGGCGGTGCGGCACCTGGAGCGGGTGACCGGCCGGCTGGCCGGCGGCTCGACCGGCACCAACCTGTGGGGCGCGTTCCGGCTGGTCGCGGAGATGGTCGCCGAGGGGCGGACCGGCAGCGTGGTCACCCTGCTCTGCGACGGCGGGGAGCGCTACGCGCACACCTACCACTCCGACGTCTGGGTGGCCGAGCACGGACTGGACCTCGAGCCCCACCGGGCGGTCCTCGAGGAGTTCACCGCCACCGGCCGCTGGACGGCGTGACGGGGCTCACCGGCACCCCGGTGAGCCGCCCCGTTACCCCGCAGTAACCTCCACTATCGGAGCCAGGCGGGCCGCGGCCCGCGTCCCCCATGACCGACTGCGGAGGTAGGTCTGGCGATGAACATCGTCGTTCTGGTCAAGCAGGTCCCCGACTCGGGCACCCAGCGCTCGCTGGACCCGTCGGACAACACCGTCGCCCGCGCGACCGCGGACAACGTCATCAACGAGATCGACGAGTACGCGATCGAGGAGGCGCTGCAGGTCAAGGAGGCGCAGGGCGGTGAGGTCACCGTGCTGACCGTCGGCCCGGGCAGCGCCACCGACGCGATCCGCAAGGCCCTGTCGATGGGCGCGGACAAGGCCGTCCACGTGCAGGACGACGCCATCCACGGCTCGTGTGCGATCCAGACCTCGGCGGTCCTCGCCGCGGCGCTGCAGCAGCTCGAGTACGACCTGGTCCTCATGGGCGCCACGTCGACCGACGGCCAGATGGGCGTCATGCCGGCGCTGCTGTCCGAGCGGCTGGGCATCCCGCAGGTCTCGGGCGCCCGCAAGCTCACCGTCGAGGGCTCGACGGTGAAGGTGGAGCGGCAGACCGACGGCGGCTACTGGGCCCTGGAGGCCCCGCTGCCGGCCATCGTGTCCACCTGGGACACCATCAACGAGCCGCGCTACCCCTCCTTCAAGGGGATCATGGCCGCGAAGAAGAAGCCGGTGGAGAGCCGGTCACTGGCCGACCTGGGCGTGGACGCCTCGGCCGTGGGCCTGGCCACCGCCACCAGCCAGGTCCTCGACTTCGCCGGCCGCCCGCCGAAGGGCGAGGGCGTCAAGGTCACCGACGAGGGCAACGGCGCCGAGGAGCTCGTGGGCTTCCTCGCCGCCCAGAAGCTCGTCTGACCCGGCCCGGATCGAAGCGAAGAGGAGACTGAACAGCCATGGCAGAGGTCCTGGTCCTCGTCGAGCTGAACCCGGCCGACGGCACCGTCCGCAAGGGCACCCTCGAGGCGCTCACCGCCGCACGCGCGCTGGGTGAGGTCTCGGCGGTCGTCGCCGGCGGCCCCGGCGTCGCCGCCGGCGCCCGCGAGCAGCTCGCCCAGTACGGCGCGGCGAAGGTCTACGTCGCCGAGTCCCCGGAGATCGACGACTACCTCGTCGCCCCCAAGGCCGAGGTGCTCGCCCAGCTGGTGCAGCAGGCGTCCCCGGCCGCCGTCGTCATCCCGTCCTCCCCGGAGGGCCGGGAGGTCGCCGCGCGGCTGGCGCTCAAGACCGGCAGCGGCTTCCTCACCGACGTCAGCGAGATCGCCGCCGACGGCACCGCCACCCAGGTGGTCTTCGCCGGCCAGCAGATCGTGCACTCGAAGGTGACGACCGGCACGCCGGTCTACACGCTGCGCGGCAACTCGGTCACCCCCGAGCCGGCCCCCGCCGCCGGCGAGGAGGTCCCGGTCGAGGTCAGCCTGTCCGACCAGGCGAAGCAGACCCGCGTGGTCGACCGGGTCGTGGAGCAGAAGAGCAACCGGCCCGAGCTGACCGAGGCCTCGATCGTCGTCTCCGGTGGCCGCGGTGTGGCCAGCGCCGAGAACTTCTCGATCATCGAGGCCCTGGCCGACTCGCTCGGCGCCGCCGTCGGTGCCTCGCGCGCCGCGGTCGACTCCGGCTTCTACCCGCACAGCTTCCAGGTCGGGCAGACCGGCAAGACCGTCTCGCCGCAGCTCTACATCGCCGTCGGCATCTCCGGCGCGATCCAGCACCGCGCGGGCATGCAGACCTCGAAGACCATCGTGGCCGTCAACAAGGACCCCGAGGCCCCGATCTTCGAGCTGGCCGACTTCGGCGTCGTCGGCGACCTGTTCCAGGTCGTCCCGGCCGCCACCGAGAAGATCGCCGCTCGGAAGTAGTCGGAGCACCCCGCTGCAGGGGTCGTTCCGGTCCGTCACCAGATGGGCGCCGATCCCCACGGGGGTCGGCGCCCGTCGCCGTTCCCGGGGGTCACCGGCGTCACCCGAGCGGGTCCGTCGTGCGCGACTAACCTGGGCGGAGTGACCTACCTCGACCACGCGGCGACCACGCCGGTGCTCCCCGAGGTCCTGGCCGCGATGACCGAGCAGCTCGGCCGGGTGGGCAACGCCTCCTCGCTGCACGCGAGCGGCCGGGCCGCGCGGCGGGCCGCCGAGCAGTCCCGGGAGCGGCTGGCCGAGGCGCTGGGCGCCCGCCCGTCGGAGGTGCTGTTCACCGGCGGCGGCACCGAGAGCGACAACCTCGCGGTGAAGGGCCTGTACTGGGCGCGGCGGGAGGCCGACTCGCGCCGGCGGCGGCTCGTGGTGAGCCCGGCCGAGCACCACGCCGTCCTCGACAGCGCCGAGTGGCTGGCCAAGCACGAGGGCGCGGAGGTCACCTGGCTGCGCCTGGAGCCCACCGGGCGGGTGACGCCGGAGGCGCTGGCCGACGCGCTGGGCGACGGCTCGGACGTCGCGATGGCCAGCGTCATGTGGGCCAACAACGAGATCGGCACGGTCAGCGACGTCGCCGCGCTGGCGGAGGTGGCGCACGCGGCCGGGGTGCCGCTGCACACCGACGCGGTGCAGGCCGTCGGCCAGGTGCCGGTGGACTTCGCCGCCAGCGGCGTCGACGCGCTCACCATGACCGGCCACAAGCTCGGCGGCCCGATGGGCGCCGGCGTGCTGCTGCTGCGCCGCGACGCCGAGTGTATGCCGCTGCTGCACGGCGGCGGCCAGGAGCGGGACGTCCGCTCGGGCACCCTCGACGTGGCGGCCATCGTCGGCCTCGCCGTCGCCGTGACCACCGCCGTCGCCTCCCGGCCCGAGCGCGTCGCCCGGCTGGCCGCGCTGCGCGACCGGCTGGTGGCCGGGGTGCTCGAGCAGGTCCCCGACGCCGAGCTCAACGGCGCCCCGCTCGACGACGTCGTGGCGGGCAGGCCCGGGCGGCTGCCGGGCAACGCGCACCTGTCCTTCCCCGGCGCCGAGGGCGACGCGCTGCTCATGCTGCTCGACGCCCGCGGCATCGAGTGCTCGACCGGGTCCGCGTGCAGCGCCGGGGTGGCCCGGCCCAGCCACGTGCTGACCGCGGTCGGCGCCGACGCCGCGCGGGCGCGCAGCTCGCTGCGGTTCAGCCTGGGCTCGCCGAGCACCGGCGAGGACGTCGACGCGCTGCTGGCCGTGATCGCCCCGGTCGTGGAGCGCGCCCGCGGGGCGGGGAGGTAGCGACGGTGCGCGTGCTCGCCGCGATGAGCGGGGGAGTGGACAGCGCGGTCGCCGCGGCGCTGGCGGTCGACGCCGGCCACGACGTCACCGGGGTGCACCTCGCGCTCTCGCCGGACCGGCAGACGCTGCGCAGCGGCGCCCGCGGCTGCTGCAGCGTCGAGGACGCCCACGACGCCCGGCGGGTCGCCGACGAGCTCGGCATCCCGTTCTACGTCTGGGACCTCGCCGAGCGGTTCACCGAGGACGTCGTCGAGGACTTCGTCGCCGAGTACGCCGCCGGCCGCACGCCCAACCCGTGCCTGCGGTGCAACGAGCGGATCAAGTTCACCGCGGTGCTCGACCGGGCGCTGGCGCTGGGCTTCGACGCCGTCGTCACCGGCCACCACGCGCGGCTGGCGGACGGGGAGCTGCGCCGGTCGGTGGACGCGGCCAAGGACCAGTCCTACGTCCTCGGCGTGCTCACCCCCCGCCAGCTGGCCGGGGCGGTGTTCCCGCTGGGGTCGACGACCAAGGAGCGGGTGCGCGCGATCGCCGCCGAGCGCGGGTTCGCCGTCGCCACCAAGCCCGACTCGCACGACATCTGCTTCATCCCCGACGGCGACACCCGCGGCTTCCTCACCCGGCGGCTGGGGACGGCGCCCGGGCCGGTCGTCGACGCCGCCACCGGCGCCACCGTCGGCACGCACGAGGGCACGCACGGGTTCACCGTCGGGCAGCGGCGCGGGCTGGGCATCGCCGTCGGCGACCAGCGGCCGCGCTACGTGCTCTCCATCGAGCCGGTCACCCGGACCGTGACGGTGGGGACCGCCGAGCTCGCCGGCGTCGCGGAGGTCCGCACCGGCCGGCCGACGTGGACCGGGGCGGCCCCGGAGCTCCCGCTGCGCGCGGAGGTGCAGCTGCGGGCGCACGCCACCGCCGTCCCCTGCACGGTGACCGCCGGTGCCGACGGCGGCCTGGTGATCGCGCTCGACGAGGCGCAGCGCGGTGTCGCGCCCGGACAGTCGGCCGTCCTCTACGCGCCCGACCCGGAGCGGGGCGACCTGGTGCTCGGTCAGGGGACCGTCAGCGGCTGACCGCCCGACACCTGATCGTCACCTGGAGGACGTGGTGCCGGAACCGTCCGTCACCTACCGTGTCGGCCGAGCCACTTCCTGAGCACGGCTACGTAGCTCGGCTCACGACCCCCGCCCGGGCCGCCGTCTCCGATGGCCCGCTCCGCATGTCCTCCGGAGGACTCCTTGCGCCGAACGCGCTTCCCCCTCGCCGCCGCCGTCGCGGTGGCGACCACGGCCGGTCTCGTGGCCGTCCCGAGCGCGGCCCAGGCCGCGCCCAAGGACGTGACCGTCCAACTGCTGGCCATGAACGACTTCCACGGCCGGATCACGCCGCAGACCGGGACCGACGGCTCGCTGGCTACCTCCCCAGGGCCGAACGGCACCTACGGCAACTCCGACGACGTCACCGTCCCGGTCGGCGGTGCGGCACAGATCGCGGCCACCGTGCAGCGGCTCGAGTCCGCCTTCAAGGACACGACGCAGGGGCCGTCGACCTCGCTGTTCGTCGGCGCCGGTGACCTGGTCAGCGCCTCGCCGTTCGAGTCGAGCGTCTTCAAGGACGAGCCGACGATCGAGGCGCTCAACGCCATGGGCCTGGACGTCTCGTCGGTGGGCAACCACGAGTTCGACCGGGGCACCGAGGAACTGCGCCGCATCTCCGCCGCCACGGACGGCACGTACAGCGACGACGTCGAGGCCTGCCAGGGCGTCACCCCGGGCGTCGACGGCTGCTTCGGCGAGGACGAGCACGCCTTCCACGGCGCCGAGTTCCCCTACCTGGCCGCCAACGTCATCGACAAGGCCACCGGCCAGCCGATGCTGCCGCCGTACCAGGTCTTCCGGACGCCGGCGAACCAGCGCTTCGCGCTCATCGGGGTGGTCACCGAGACCACTCCGACCATCGTGTCGCCGACCGGCATCACCGACGTCACGTTCATCGACGAGGCCGAGGCGATCAACCGCTGGGTCCCCGAGCTGCAGCGGCAGGGCATCCAGGCCATCGGCGTGCTGATCCACGAGGGCGGCACGGTCACCGACCCGAACGCCCAGCCCTTCGTCAACGGCTGCGCCGGTCTGTCGGGCCCGATCGTCGACATCAACAACCGGACGTCGTCCGCTGTCGACTTGATCATCAGCGCCCACACGCACAACGCCTACAACTGCCGCCTGAACGATCCGGACGGCACGCCGCGACTGGTCACCCAGGCCGGCTTCTACGGCCGTCTCGTGACCGACATCCGGCTGCCCATCAGCCGGACCACCGGCGACGTCAACCGCGCTTCGGCCGCCTACGCGGCCACCAACGTGCCGGTGACCCGCGAGGCTGCCGACCCCGAGGTGCAGTCGATCGTCGACTACTGGAACGCCCGCGCCGCCGAGCCCGGCAACGTGGTCGTCGGCACTGTCAGCGGCCCGCTGCTGCGGGCGCGGGCCGCGGACGGTGTGACCGTCGTCCGCAACGACGAGTCGGTCCTGGGGACCTTCGTCGCCAACGCGCAACTGGCCGGGGCACAGGCGCGACCGGAGCTGCTGTCCCCGGTGGTCGCCTTCATGAACCCCGGTGGTCTGAGGACCGACGTCGCCGCCGGTGAGGTCACCTTCCGGGAGCTCTTCGACGTCCAGCCGTTCAGCAACACCGTCAACACGATCACGCTGACCGGCGGGGCCATCGACGACGTGCTCGAGCAGCAGTTCCGCGGGCTCCCGGACGGGTCGCAGGACCTGGTCCTGTCCACCTCCGACGGCTTCCGTTACGAGTACGACCGCAGCCGGGCCGAGGGGGACCGGGTGTTCGACTGCTCGATCACCATCAACGGCACCCCGGTGAGCCCGACCGGCACCTACCGGGTCGCGGCGAACTCGTTCCTCGCCGGCGGCGGGGACTCCTTCACCGCGTTCCGGACCGGGACGAACCAGGTCACCGGCCCCGTCGACGTGGACACGTCGGAGGACTACCTCCGCGCCAACACCCCGCTGACGCCGCCCACGGGCGACCACGCGATCCCGGTGACGACGCCCAGCTGCGCCGCCTGACCGGGAGGGTGGCCACGGCGGCGGCGGTACTACCGTCGCCGCCGTGGCCACCCCGACCGAGCCCGACCCGACCAGCACCGACCCGAGGCCGGCTCCCGCACCGTGGGGGCCGGCCTCGGGCGTCGGGTCGCTGCCCGGCACCGACCCGGCCGAGGCGCTGCGGGTCGTCCTCGGGGAGCTGCCGGGCCTGCCGCACCTGCCCGAGCTGCCCGCCCGCGGCGCGGGCGCCGACCTGCTCGGCCGCAGCGCCGCGCTGCTGGTCGACCTCGCCGTGGACCTCACGCCCGCCGGCTGGCGCCTCGTGCCGCGCCCCGGCCGGGACCTGCGCCGCGCCCAGGAGTTCCTCGCCCGCGACCTCGACGCCCTGCACGACGTCGCCGGCGACCACCGCGGACCGTTCAAGGTGCAGGCCGCGGGGCCGTGGACGCTGGCCGCCGGCCTCGAGCGCGAGCGCGGCGAGCGGGCCGTCGTCGACGCCGGCGCCCGGCGCGACCTCGGGCAGTCGCTGGCCGAGGGCATCGCCGCGCACGTCGCGGCCGTCACCGCACGGGTGCCCGGCGCCCAGGTCGTCGTCCAGCTCGACGAGCCCTCGCTGCCGGCGGTCCTCCAGGGCGCGCTGCCGACGGCGAGCGGCTTCGGCCGGCTGCCCGCCGTCGCCGCCCCCGACGTCGAGGCGGAGCTCGGCGCCGTCGTGGCCGCGCTGCCCGTCCCGGTGGTCGTGCACTGCTGCGCGGACCGGGCGCCGCTGGACCTCCTGCGCGCCACCGGCGCGGCCGGGCTGTCGTTCGACCTCGGGCTGGTCCAGGACCTCGACGCCGTCGGCGCCGCCGTCGAGGCCGGCACCCACCTGCTGCCCGGCGTCGTCCCCGGGACCGACGCGCCGCTGCCGGCGCCGAAGGCCACCGCCTCGCGGCTGCGCGCCTGGTGGCGCGAGCTCGGCTTCCCGGCCGATGCGCTGCACGAGGCGGTCACCCTCACCCCGGCCTGCGGGCTGGCCGGCGCGAGCCCCGCGTACGCGCGGGCGGCGATGGCCCACGTCCGCGAGGCCGCGCGGTACCTGCTGCCCGAGTGACCGACACCCGATCGGGCGGACCGGCACCGGAGTCACACCCGGCGGATACCGTGCCCGCGTGAGCACGGACGCCGAGCTGGACACCCCGCAGGTCCCCGCGGTCGCCGACCGGGAGGACCTCACCGAGGTCCCCGACGACGCGCGCACCCGCCACCGCGACCTCTCCGAGGAGCTCGACCGCTACGCCTTCGCGTACTACGTGCGCGACGAGCCGCTGGTCAGCGACGGCCAGTACGACGAGCTCATGGCCCGGCTCAAGGCCATCGAGGCCGACCACCCGGCGCTGGTGACGCCGGACTCGCCGAGCCAGAAGGTCAACGGCGGGTTCACCGCCACCTTCGCGCCCGTGCAGCACCTCGAGCGCATGCAGAGCCTGGACAACGTGTTCGACGGCGACGAGCTGTCGGCGTGGGCCGGCCGGGTCACCCGCGACGCCGGGGCGGGCGTGCGCTGGCTGTGCGAGCTCAAGGTCGACGGGGTCGCGGTCGCGCTGGTCTACGAGGACGGCCGGCTGGTCCGCGCGGCCACCCGCGGCGACGGGACGACGGGGGAGGACGTCACCCCCAACGTGCGCACGATGGCCGACGTCCCGCAGCAGCTCACCGGCGACGACGTCCCCGCGCTGCTCGAGGTCCGCGGCGAGATCTACTTCCCGACGGCGGCCTTCGCCGACGTCAACGCCGGCATGGTCGAGCAGGGCAAGCCGCCGTTCGCCAACCCGCGCAACGCCGCGGCGGGCTCCCTGCGGCAGAAGGACCCGCGGGTGACCGCCTCCCGGCCGCTGCGGCTGGTGGTGCACGGCCTCGGCGCGCGGCGCGGCTTCGAGCCGGAGCGGCAGTCGGAGGCCTACGAGCGGCTGCGCGCGCTCGGCCTGCCGGTGAGCGACCGGTTCGCGGTGGTCGACGACCTCGAGGCGGCGTGGGCCTACATCGAGCGCTACCGCGAGCAGCGGCACTCGGTGGAGCACGAGATCGACGGCGTCGTGCTCAAGGTGGACCAGGTCGCCCTGCAGCGCCGGCTGGGCTCGACCTCCCGGGCGCCGCGCTGGGCGATCGCGTTCAAGTACCCGCCGGAGGAGGCCACCACCAAGCTCCTCGACATCCGGGTCAACGTCGGCCGCACGGGCCGCGTGACGCCGTTCGCCTACATGGAGCCGGTCAAGGTCGCCGGCTCCACCGTGCAGCTGGCCACGCTGCACAACGCCGGCGAGGTGAAGCGCAAGGGCGTGCTCATCGGTGACACGGTCGTCATCCGCAAGGCCGGCGACGTCATCCCCGAGGTGCTCGGCCCCGTCGTCGCCGCGCGCACCGGCGACGAGACCGAGTTCGTCATGCCGACGCACTGCCCCGAGTGCGGCACCGAGCTGCGGCACGAGAAGGAGGGCGACGCCGACATCCGCTGTCCCAACGCGCGGTCCTGCCCCGCGCAGCTGCGGGAGCGGGTGTTCCACGTCGCCGGGCGCGGGGCCTTCGACATCGAGGTGCTCGGCTACGAGGCCGCGATCGCGCTGCTGGCCGAGCAGCTGCTCGAGGACGAGGGCGACGTCTTCGACCTCACCGAGGACAAGCTGCGCCACACGTCGTTCTTCACGAAGAAGGACGGCGACCTCTCGGCCAACGGGCAGCGCCTGCTGGCCAACCTGCAGTCGCGCAAGGACGTCCCGCTGTGGCGGGTGCTGGTCGGGCTGTCGATCCGGCACGTCGGCCCGACCGCCGCGCAGGCGCTCGCCCGCGACTTCCGCTCGCTGGACCGGATCGCCGAGGCGTCGGAGGAGGAGCTCGCCGCCGCGGACGGCGTGGGCCCCACCATCGCCCGCTCGGTGCGCGACTGGTTCGCCGTCGACTGGCACCGCGAGGTCGTGGAGAAGTGGCGCCGGGCCGGGGTGAAGCTGGCCGACGCCGGGGAGGACGCCCCGCCCGGGCCGCTGACCGGCGTCACCGTCGTCGTCACCGGGTCGCTGCGGGACTACAGCCGCGACCAGGCGATCGCCGCGATCCAGGAGCGCGGGGGCAAGGTGACCGGCTCGGTGTCGAAGAAGACCGGCTTCGTGGTGGTCGGCGCCGACCCCGGCAGCAAGTACGACAAGGCCGTGCAGGTCAAGGCGCCGGTCCTCGACGACGACGGCCTGCGGGTGCTGCTCGAGGAGGGGCCCGAGGCCGCCCGCGCCGTCGCGACGATCGGCGACGGGAGCGAGCCGGCGGCGGAGTAGGCGCTACGCCGGGGGCAGGTGGGCGACGCTGGCCGCGATCCCGGTGAGGTGGGTCAGCCGCAGCAGCTCCGAGCGGCGGTAGGCGGGACCGCCCGAGCGCCCCAGGACGACGGCGGTGCGCGGGTCGCCGAAGGGTGCGGCCATCATCTCGACGGCCATCTCCCGCCACCGCTCGGGCAGCCAGTCGTCCTCGCTGGGCAGCAGCCGGGGCGAGGCCAGCGGCAGCCACGGCAGCTGCACGCCCTCGAACGCCGGTGCCGCGTCGGAGGCGGCCAGCGCCTCGCAGCCGCCGTCGTCGTCGGCGTGCAGCACAGCCGCCCAGCCGCTGTGGAACACACGCGGCAGCTCGGCGGCCAGCAGCTTGACCGCGGTGCCCTCGGCCGCCCGCGCCAGCCCCTCGAGCAGGTCGAGCTCGCGGTGGGTGTCCAGCGGCCCGGCGAAGGGGCGCAGCGTCTCCACCTGCACGCCGGGCACCGAGTGCACGGCGGTGATCAGGCTGTCGGGCAGCCGGCCGGGCGGGAGATCGACCACGACGTCGTCGACGGCGACGCCGCCGCCGCGCTCGAGCACGTCGACCGAGACGATGTCGACGCCCGCCGTGCCCAGCGCGGTCGCCACCGCGCCGAGCAGGCCGGGGCGGTCGGGCACGACCAGCCGCAGGAGATAGGACACGGGTGCCTCCGCAGGCGACGAGGTGAGCCGATCTCCGTCGATCGTGGTCCGAGCAGCTTCCCGCATGCGCCGCCCGGGGTCGAGCACCGCGCCCGGCCGGACCGGCGCCGCACCCGCCCCACGTACAGTGAACAGGTTGCGTCCCTGGCGCCGGCCGGCGCCGACGACAGGAGTCCTCCCCGAGCATGAGCCCGACCACGCCCGACCGCGGAGCGTCGCCCGCCCTCGGCCGCCAGGACATCGCGCACCTCGCGCGACTGGCCCGGCTGGCCGTCACCGACGAGGAGCTCGACCGCTTCGCCGGCCAGCTGGGCGCGGTCCTCGACGCGGTGGCCCAGGTGCAGCGCGCCGACGTCGAGGACGTCGCCCCGATGACCCACGCCGTCCCGCTGACCAACGTGCTGCGTGACGACGTCGCCACGCCCTGCCTGCCGCGCGACGCCGTCCTGGCCGGCGCGCCCGCCGCCGAGGACGACCGCTTCCGCGTGCCGCGCATCCTGGGGGAGGAGGAGTGAGCGACCTCACCGCGCTGCCGGTCACCGCGCTGCAGAGCGCGCTCGCCGCCGGCGAGACCTCCGCCGTCGAGGTCACCCGCGCCCACCTGGACCGGATCGCCGCCGAGGACGGCGACCTCGGCGCCTACCTGCACGTCGACCCCGAGGCCGCGCTCCGGCGGGCCGGCGAGATCGACGCCTCCGGCACCGCCGGCACGGGGCTGGCCGGCATCCCGGTCGCGCTCAAGGACGTCTTCGTCACCGAGGGCGTGCCCACCACCAGCGGCTCGCGGATCCTCGAGGGCTGGCGCCCGCCGTACTCGGCCACCGTCGCCACCCGGCTGCACGAGGCCGGCACGGTGCTGCTCGGCAAGACCAACATGGACGAGTTCGCGATGGGCTCGTCCACCGAGAACTCCGCCTACCGGGTCACCCGCAACCCGTGGGACCGCGACCGCATCCCCGGCGGCTCGTCGGGCGGCTCCAGCGCCGCGGTCGCCGGCCGGCTCGCCCCGTTCGCGCTCGGCACCGACACCGGCGGCTCGATCCGCCAGCCCGCGGCGGTCACCGGCCTGGTCGGCCACAAGCCCACCTACGGCTCGGTGTCGCGCTACGGCCTGATCGCGTTCTCCTCCAGCCTCGACCAGGCCGGCCCGATGGCCCGCACGGTCATGGACGCCGCCCTGCTGCACGAGGCGATCGGCGGCCACGACCCGGCCGACTCCACCAGCATCGACGCCCCGGTGCCCACCGTCGTCGAGGCCGCCCGCCACGGCGCCGGCGGCGACCTGTCCGGCCTGCGGGTCGGCGTCGTCCGGGAGCTCGGCGGCGAGGGCGCGCGCGAGGGCTACGACGCCGGCGTGCTCGAGCGGTTCGCCGAGGCGGTCGCGCTGCTGGAGGCGGCCGGCGCCGAGGTGCGCGAGGTGTCCTGCCCGTCGTTCGGGCTGGCGCTGCCGGCGTACTACCTGATCGCGCCGAGCGAGGCGTCGTCGAACCTGGCCCGCTTCGAGGGCATGCGGTTCGGCATCCGGGTCGGCGACGACGGCACCCGCGACATCGACGAGGTCATGGCGCTCACCCGCGAGCAGGGCTTCGGAGCCGAGGTCAAGCGCCGGATCATCCTCGGCACCTACGCGCTGTCGGCGGGCTACTACGACGCCTACTACGGCCAGGCGCAGAAGGTCCGCTCGCTCATCACCCGCGACTTCTCCGCGGCCTTCGACGGCGGCGTCGACGTGCTGGTCAGCCCGACCAGCCCGACGGTGGCCTGGCCGCTGGGCGCCCGCGTCGACGACCCGCTGGCCATGTACGCCGCCGACCTGTGCACGCTGCCCGCGAGCCTGGCCGGCGTCCCGGCCATCTCGGTGCCGTGCGGGCTGTCCGAGGGGCTGCCCGTCGGCCTGCAGGTGATGGCGCCGGCGCTGGCCGACGACCGCTGCTACCGGGTCGCCGCCGCGGTCGAGGCGGCCCAGGGCGCGCCGCTGGCCGACCGGCTCGCGGAGCGTGCCGCGTGACCGGCCCGCTCAAGGTCGCGTGGGGCCTGGTGGCCTTCGTCGTCCTGGCCGGCCTGGTGCTCTGGCTGACCACCGGCCGGGCCGTCTTCGCCGTCTTCATCGTCCTGGGCCTGCTGACCGGCGTCGGTGCCTGGGTCACCGGCCGCAGCACCACCCCGAAGGGAGGGCCCACCCCGTGACCGAGTCCCTCGTCGACTTCGACGACGTCCTCACCCGGTACGAGCCGGTCATCGGCCTGGAGACCCACGTCGAGCTGGGCACCGAGTCGAAGATGTTCTGCGGCTGCTCGACGGCGTTCGGCGCCGAGCCCAACACCCAGACCTGCCCGGTCTGCCTCGGCCTGCCCGGCTCGCTGCCGGTGGCCAACGCCGCCGCCGTCGAGTCGACCATCCGGATCGGCCTGGCGCTGGGCTGCCGGATCGCGTCCTGGTCGCGCTTCGCCCGGAAGAACTACTTCTACCCGGACATCCCCAAGGGCTTCCAGACCAGCCAGTACGACGAGCCGCTGTGCACCGCCGGGCACCTCGACGTCGAGGTGGACGGCGAGACCTACCGCGTGGAGATCGAGCGGGTGCACCTCGAGGAGGACACCGGCAAGAACCTGCACGTCGGCGGCGCCACCGGCCGCATCCACGGCGCCGACCACTCGCTGGTCGACTTCAACCGGGCCGGCATCCCGCTGGTGGAGATCGTCACCCGCCCCGTGGCCGGCGCCGGCGCGAAGGCCCCCGAGGTCGCCCGCGCCTACGTCACCGAGCTGCGCGAGATCATCCAGACCCTCGGCGCCTCGGACGTGCGGATGGAGCAGGGCAGCCTGCGCTGCGACGTCAACACCTCGCTCGCGCCGATCGGCAGCCTGGAGTGGGGCACCCGCACCGAGACCAAGAACGTCAACTCGCTGCGGTCGGTGGAGCGGGCGGTGCGCTACGAGATGCGCCGGCAGGCCGCCGTCCTCGACGCCGGCGGGCGGGTGCTGCAGGAGACCCGGCACTTCCACGAGGACACCGGCAGCACCTCGCCGGGCCGCAGCAAGGAGGAGGCGACCGACTACCGGTACTTCCCCGAGCCGGACCTCGTGCCGCTCGCCCCGGACGCCGAGTGGGTGGAGAAGCTGGCGGCCGGGCTGCCCGAGCTGCCCGCCGCCCGCCGCCGGCGGCTGCAGGAGGAGTGGGGCCTGTCGGCCACCGAGATGACCTGGCTGGTCAACGCCGGGGCGCTCGGCCTGGTCGAGCAGACCGTCGCCGCCGGCGCCACGCCGGCCGACGCGCGCAAGTGGTGGCTGGGCGAGCTCGCCCGCCGGGCCAACGACGCCGGCGTGGAGCTCGCCGACCTCGCCGTCACCCCGGCGCAGGTCGCCGAGCTGACGACGCTGGTCGCCGAGGGGACGGTCAACGACAAGCTGGCCCGGCAGGCGCTCGACGGCGTCCTGGCCGGCGAGGGCGACCCGCGCGCCGTCGTCGAGGCCCGCGGCCTGGCGGTGATGGGGGAGTCCGACGAGCTCGTCGCCGCCGTCGAGGCCGCGATCGGCGGTGCCCCCGACGTGGTGGAGAAGGTGCGCTCGGGCAAGGTCCAGGCGCTCGGCGCGCTGGTCGGCCAGGTCATGAAGGCCACCCGCGGCCAGGCCGACGCCCCGACCGTGCGGCGGATGCTCGAGGAGCGCGTCCTCGGCAGCTGAGGCCGGAGCACCCCCGCGGACCTCCGCGGGGGTGCCGCCTCAGACGGGGGAGCTGCCGGTCGACGACGGCGGCAGGATCCGCAGCACCTTGTCGTCGTCCTCGGCGGGGGTGCCGATGCCGTCCCGGTTGGACGTGGTCACCCACAGCCCGCCCTCGCTGTCGAGGACGACCGTGCGCAGCCGGCCGTAGCGGCCGGTGATCAGCTCGGTCGGCTCCTCGCTGACCCCGCCGTCGCCGTCGAGCTGGACGACGTGCACCCGCTGGCCGTCGAGCGCGCCGAGGAACACCGTGGTCCCCGCCGCCGTGCAACCGCCCAGGCCGCCCTCGGCGTTGCCGACCTCGAGCAGCGGCGCGATCGTCCCGGCGCCCCCGGCCGGCCAGCCGTGGTCGCTGCCCTCGACCAGCTCGTTGAGCTCGTCGGGCCCGGCGGTGGACTCGTCGACGGCGTAGAGCGTGCCCGCCTCGTCGCCGGACGGGCAGACCGCCGTGACGTCGGAGAAGCCGCGGCTGAAGACCGGGCCCGTACCGGTCACGGGCTGGCCGAACACGTCGACGTGCAGCACCTTGCCGCCCAGCGAGGCCGGGTCCTGCGCCAGCGCCGGGTTGCCGGTGTCGCCGGTGCCGACGAACAGGGTGCCGTCGGGGGCGAACACGAGCCCGCCGCCGTTGTGCACCTCGCCGCGGGGGATGCCGGTGAGCACCGGGTTGGGCGTGCCGCCGAGCGGGAAGCGGACGACGCGGTTGTCGGTGGCCGTCGAGACGTAGGCGTAGAACAGCCCGTCCTCGTCGAACGTGGGGGACAGCGCCAGGCCGAGCAGCCCGCCGTCGCCGCCGGTGTCGACGCCGGGCAGGACCATGAGCTCCTGCGCGGGGGACCGGTCGGGGAAGACGTGCAGCAGCCGGCCGGTCTCGCGCTCGCCGACGACCGCGCTGCCGTCGGGCAGCACGACCAGCCCGGTGGGCACGACCAGGTCGGTGGCGACGACGTTCGGGTCCCCGGCGCTGGTGCCGGAGCCGGGGTCCGCGGGGTCGCCGGGCGAGGGCGCCGGGGAGGACTCGGTGGGCGGCGCGACCTCGGGCGGCGCCCCCTCGGGCAGCGGCCGGAAGGGCCCGGCCGGCTCGTAGCCGTCCCCGCCGCAGCCGGCCAGCACGAACGCCAGGGCGACCGCGCAGCCCGCCACGGCGCGCCGCCGTCCCCGCTGCCGCCTCACCCGCCCCACAGTACGGGCGGAACGCCACCGGCAGCCGCACGCCGGGCGCCGTCCGGCACGCGCGCAGCGCCCCGGAGCGGTGCCCGTCCCCGGTAGGTTGCCGACCTCACCCGGGCGAGCAGCGGAGGCCGGCATGCGCATCGCGGGAGACGGCGGCGGGCGGCCGCGGGTGGTCACGGTCGGCGGCGGCTTCGCCGGGCTCACCGCCCTGCGCCGGCTGCAGCGGCTGCTCCCCGCGGACGCCGCCGACCTGGTCCTGGTCACCCCGACGGACTACCTGCTCTACAGCCCGCTGCTGCCCGAGGTGGCCACCGGCGTGGTCGAGGCGCGGCACATCGCGGTGTCGTTGCGGCGCCTGCTGCCCCGGGTGCGCCTGGTCCTCGGCCGGGTCGAGGACGTCGACCCGGCCGGTCACTCGCTGACCCTGCGGCCCGCGCACGGGAGCCCGACGGCGATGTCGTGGGACCGGCTGCTCCTCACGCCCGGCGCGGTCACCCGCCAGGTGCCGGTCCCCGGGGTCCCCGAGCACGGCCGGGCGCTCAAGACGCTGGTCGAGGCGGTGTTCCTCCGCGACCACCTGCTCGAGCAGCTCGACCTCGCCGACGCCCTGCCCGACACCCCGGCCGGCCGCGCCGAGCGCGCCGCGCGGCTCACCGTGGTCGCCGTCGGCGCGGGCTACACCGGCACCGAGGTGGTCGCCCAGACCCAGCGCTGGCTGCGCCGGATCGAGAGCCGGTGGGACCGCACCCGCGCGGAGGAGGTGCGGTGGGTGCTCGTCGACCTCGCGCCCGCGGTCCTGCCGGAGCTGGGTCCCGAGCTCGGCCGCCGCGCGCTGGACGTGCTCGCCCGCCGCGGGGTCGACGTCCGCCTGCGCACGTCGGTCGTCTCCGCCGACGAGGACGCCGTCGTCCTGACCGACGGCGAGACGATCCCGACCCGCACGCTGGTGTGGGGCGCCGGGGTGGTCGCGCACCCGCTGGTCGGCCGGCTGGGGCTGCCGCTGCGCCGGGGCCGGCTCGCCGTCGACCCCGACCTCGCCGTCCCCGGCGCGCCCGGGGTGTGGGCCGCCGGCGACGCCGCCGCCGTCCCCGACCTCGCCGCCGGGGAGCAGGACGGCGAGCTGCCGGACACCCCGCCGACGGCGCAGCACGCCCAGCGGCAGGGCGCCGTGCTCGGCCGCAACGTGGCCGCCAGCCTGGGCGTCGGGCGGCCCCGCCGGTACCGGCACCGCGACCTCGGCCTGGTCGCCGACCTCGGCGGCTGGGACGCCGTGGCCCGGCCGCTGGGCGTGCCGCTGACCGGGCCGCTGGCCAAGGTCGTCACCCGCGGCTACCACCTCTACGCGCTGCCCGCGATGGCCAACCGGGTCCGGGTCGCGGCCGACTGGCTGTTCCAGACGGTGCTGCCGCCGGAGTCCACCCAGCTGTCGGTGGTCCGGCCCGAGGACGCGCGGATCGCCACCGCGCAGGGGATCGCTCCCCAGGCGGTTCCCGGCCGGGAGGTCGCTGCGGGCGCCTCCTAGGGTCGGGGGCCGTGGCCCCCGAGATCCGCGGCACCGACGTCGTCGGCCCCGACGAGACCCTGACCGTCCTGGTGCCCTCGCGGGCGATGGCCGCGGCGGTGGAGGCGCTGTCCCCGCGGGTGCGCGCGGTCCGCGTCGACCCCTCCGGCGGGCTGCCGGAGGAGGCCGCGCGGGCGCAGGTGTGGGTGCCGCGCAGCGGCGGCGGCCCGGACGACGCCCCGCTCGCCGCCCTCCCGCGGCTGCGGCTGGTCCAGCTGCTCAGCGCCGGCGCCGAGCGCTTCGTCGGCCGGCTGCCCGAGGGCGTCGTGCTGTGCAACGCCCGCGGCGCGCACACGCCGTCGACGGCCGAGTGGGTGCTGGCCGTGACGCTGGCCGCCCAGCGCGGCCTGCCCGAGCTGGTCCGCGCGCAGGACGCCGGCCGGTGGAGCCCGGGCACGTTCTCCTCGCTGGTCGGCGCGCGGGTGCTCGTCGTCGGCGCGGGCGACATCGGCCGCCGGATCGGCGCCATGGTGTCCGGCTTCGACGTCGAGCTCACCTACGTCGCGCGCACCGCCCGCGACGGGGTCCACGGCACCGAGGAGCTGCCGCGGCTGCTGCCCGACGCCGACGTCGTCGTGCTCGTCGTGCCGGTGACCCCGGAGACCACCGGCCTGGTCGACGCCGAGTTCCTCGCCGCGATGAAGGACGGCGCGCTGCTGGTCAACGCCGCCCGCGGGGTCGTCGTCGACACCGACGCGCTGGTGGCCGAGCTGACCGCGGGCCGGCTGCGCGCCGCGCTCGACGTCACCGACCCCGAGCCGCTGCCCGAGGGGCACCCGCTGTGGTCGGCGCCGGGCCTGCTGCTCACCCCGCACGTGGGCGGGGCCGTGCCGCAGACGACCGCCCGCGGGGAGGCCGCCGTGGTCGCGCAGCTGCGCCGGGTGCTGGCCGGGGAGCCCCTGGCCGACGTCGTCGGCGACTACTGACGGGGATCATGGGGGACGTGGCAACCCTCGCGCGCATGCGGCTGAGCCGGGTCGCGCTGCTCCCCGTCGTCTTCCTCGCCGTGTGCGTGCTGCCGTTCGCCGCGGCCTCGCCGTGGGCCGCGCTGGTCCTGCTGCTGCCGCTGCTGGCGGCGGCGTGGGTGCTGCGGGTGGGCGTCGACGTCGACGAGGAGGCGATCACCACGCGCGGGCTGCTCGGCCGGCGCCGGGTGGCCTGGGACGACCTGGCCGGCATCCGCGTGGGCCGCAACGCCCGGCTGGTGCTGGTCACCGCCGGCGGCGGGGAGGTGCGGCTGCCGGTGCTCCGCGCCCGCGACCTGCCCCGGCTGGCCGGCTGGTCCGGCGGCCGCTTCGACGTGCCGGCGCCGCCGGCGGGCTAGCCCGCCAGCGCCCGCAGCCGCCCGGCGCTCTCGCTGCCCTCGGCCGCGGTGTAGACGACCAGCTGCAGCCCGGGGGCGTCGGCGGGCGTGAGCTGGTGGTGCTCGAGCAGCAGACTGCCCACCTCGGGGTGCTCGAAGCGGCGCTCGGCGGAGCTGAACCGGTCGACGTCGTGGCTGGCCCACCCCGCGCGGAACTCCGGGCTGGCCGCCTCGAGCCGGGCGACGAGGTCGACGACCGCCGGGTCGGCCAGCCGCGGGCCCACCTCGGCGCGGAACTGGGTGAGGAACCGCCGGCTGTCCCCGGCCCAGTCCGCCAGCAGCGCCCGCACCGCCGGGTCGGTGAAGACCAGCTCCAACAGGTTGCGCCGGCCCGCGGGGGCGGCCGCCACCCCGGGGTAGAAGCGCTCGTAGGCGCGGTTCCACCCGGCGATCCACCAGTCGGCGGTGATCGCGTAGGCGGGGGAGGGGCCCAGCGCGTCGAGCAGGCGCTGCACGTGCCCGGGCATCCCGCCGGCCGGGTCCGCCGGCACCGCGCCGGCGTGCCCGGTCAGCCGCAGCACGTACCCGGACTCCGCGGGCGACATCCGCAGGGTGCGGGCCAGCGCCTCGACCACCTGGCGGGACGGGCGGATGTCGCGGCCCTGCTCGAGCCACGTGTACCAGGTGTGGCTCACCCCGGACAGCAGCGCGACCTCCTCGCGCCGCAGGCCCGGCGTCCGCCGGGCGCCGCCGCCGGCGGGCAGGCCGGCGCTCTGCGGGTCGACCTGGCGGCGGCGCGAGCGGAGGAACTCGGCCAGCTCCCGTCGAGCGGTGGCGGACACGGCGGCTCCCGGGTGGTGGTGTCGGTACCAGTATCAGCCGCGTCTGGGAGCGCCCCGGGACCGCGCCTACGCTCGCGGCGTGACGACCGTGGACGACCCCCGCACCACCGCCGACGTCAAGCCGCGCAGCCGCGAGGTGACCGACGGCATCACCCGGGCCCCGGCCCGGGCGATGCTGCGCGCCGTCGGCATGGGCGACGACGACTGGGACAAGCCGCAGATCGGCGTGGCCTCGTCGTGGAACGAGATCACCCCGTGCAACCTCTCGCTGGACCGGCTGGCCAAGCGGGCCAAGGAGGGCGTGCACGCCGCCGGCGGGTTCCCGCTGGAGTTCGGCACCATCTCGGTCTCCGACGGCATCTCCATGGGCCACGAGGGCATGCGCGCCTCGCTGGTCAGCCGCGAGGTCATCGCCGACTCGGTGGAGACGGTCATGTTCGCCGAGCGGCTCGACGGCTCGGTCCTGCTCGCCGGCTGCGACAAGTCCCTGCCCGGAATGCTCATGGCCGCCGCGCGACTGGACCTCGCCAGCGTCTTCCTCTACTCGGGCTCCACGTTGCCGGGGAAGCTCGGCGACCGCGACGACCTGACGATCATCGACGTCTTCGAGGCCGTCGGCGCCTGCGCCCGCGGGCTCATCACCCAGGACGAGCTGGCCGCCGTCGAGCGGGCCGCCTGTCCCGGCATGGGTTCCTGCGGCGGCATGTACACCGCCAACACCATGGCCAGCGTCGCCGAGGCGCTGGGCATGAGCCTGCCCGGCAGCGCCGCCCCGCCGGCGCCCGACAGCCGCCGCGACGCCTTCGCCGTCGCCTCCGGCGAGGCCGTCGTCAACCTGCTGCGCACGGGCATCACCGCGCGGCAGATCATGACCCGCGAGGCGTTCGAGAACGCGATCACCGTGGTCATGGCGCTGGGCGGCTCCACCAACGCCGTCCTGCACCTCATGGCCATCGCGCACGAGGCGCAGGTCGAGCTCACCCTCGACGACTTCAACCGGATCGGCGACCGCACGCCGCACCTCGCCGACGTCAAGCCCTTCGGCCGGTACGTCATGACCGACGTCGACCGCATCGGCGGCGTCCCCGTCGTCCTGCGCGCGCTGCTGGACGCCGGCCTGCTGCACGGCGACACGCTCACCGTGACCGGGAAGACGATGGCCGAGAACCTCGCCGAGATCGCCCCACCGGACCCCGACGGCGCGATCATCCACGCGATGTCCCAGCCCATCCACAGGACCGGCGGCCTGACGATCCTGCACGGCTCGCTGGCGCCCGAGGGCGCGGTGGTGAAGTCGGCCGGCTTCGACCGCGACGTCTTCGAGGGCACCGCCCGGGTGTTCGACGGCGAGCAGGGCGCCATGGACGCGGTCACCGAGGGCACGCTGCAGGCCGGCGACGTCGTCGTCATCCGGTACGAGGGCCCCAAGGGCGGCCCCGGCATGCGGGAGATGCTCGCGGTCACCGGCGCGATCAAGGGCGCGGGCCTGGGCAAGGACGTCCTGCTGCTCACCGACGGCCGGTTCTCCGGCGGCACCACCGGCCTGTGCATCGGCCACGTCGCGCCGGAGGCCACCGAGGGCGGACCGATCGCGCTGGTCCGCGACGGCGACCCGGTCCGGCTGGACCTCACCACCCGCACGCTGGACCTGCTGGTCGGCGACGACGAGCTGGCCCGCCGCCGCCAGGACTGGGCGCCGCTGCCGCCGCGCTACACCACCGGCGTCCTCGGCAAGTACGCCAAGCTGGTCGGCTCCGCGGCGAACGGCGCCATCTGCGGTTGAAGGACCCCGCTGCCCCCCACGCCTCGCGAGCTCGGCGTGGGCCCCTGCAGCGGGGCCGTTCCAGCACGTCACCAGGAGGGGTGAGACCGCCCCCCGGGGCCTGTCCCCGGGGGGCGCCGCTGCCGACACCCCCGGTGTGGACAGGCGGATCGGGTGGCTGCTGGCGTGTGCCGTGCCGGCCGCGGCGGCGTGCGCCCTGGCGGTCGGCGTGCCCGCGCTCGACCCGGTCTCCGACGCCGTCACCGGCCTGGCCGGGCTGCTCACCTCGCTCGCGCTGCTGGCGCTGAGCCGGCCCGGCGACCCCTCCGCCCCGCCGTGGCGGGTGCTCGCCGCCGCCGCGCTGTTCCCCGTCCTCGGCCTGCTGCTGACCACCGCGGCGCGGCCGGACTCCGTGCTGTCCGCGGTGGTGCTGCGCTGGCTGCCCACCGTCCCCGGCTACGTCCTCGTGGTCGTCGCCCTGCTCGGCATGGTCGAGCGGTCCAGCCTGCGGCGCACCTGCCGGCGGACGACGCTCGAGCTCGCCCTCTTCGGCGTCGCCGGGCTCGCCGTCATGCAGTTCCTGCTGGTCGGCCCGGGCAACAGCTGGTCCGCGCTGTCCCTGGGCGCCCGGCTCGTCCTCGGCGCCGCGGTCGTGGCCGCGGCCGCGACCATGGCCGCCGGCCTCACCGTCCTCGGGGCGGTCGAGGCGCACCGCCGGCGCATGGCCGCGGTGCTGCTCGGCGGCCTGGTCCTCCTCTGCGCCGCGCGTGGCACCGCCACCTCCGCGACGCTGCTCGGCGCGCACGAGCTCGTCCCGGTCACCCGCCTGGCCGTCGTCGCCGGCCTGGCGCTGCTGGTCCTCGCCCGCCTGCTCGACCCCGGCACCGGCCCGGACGTGCCCCGCCGCGGCACCGACGGCCGCGCCGACCAGCTGCGCCCGGTGCTGCCGCACCTGGCGCTGGTGGCCGTGGTGGCGCTGGTCGTCGTCCCGCTGGCGCTGGGCACCCGGCCGACCGCGGTCACCCTCGCCGGGGCCCTCGCCTGCGTGGGCCTGGCGGCCGCGCACCGCTGGGTCACCGCCCGCGAGGACCACCAGCGCGGCGCCCGGCTGCGCCGCGACGAGGCCTACTTCCGCAACCTGCTGCACTCCGGCCGCGACGCCGTCCTCGTCCTCGACGCCCGCCTGCGCGTCGGCTGGGTCTCCCCGGCGATGGCCGCGCTGGTCGGCGCCGCGCCGGAGGAGCTCCTCGGCCGCGACGTGCTCTCCGGCGCCGCCGGCCGGCCCGGGACCCTGGAGCCCGCGGACGCCGCCGCGCTGCGCCGGGTGCTCGACGCCGGCACCGACGGCGGCACGGACGGGCTCGTGACGCTGCACGTCCGCGACGCGGGCGGCGCCCGCCGCTGCCTCGAGGTCAGCGTCTCCGACCTGCGCGGCGACCCGGCGGTCGCCTCGGTGGTGCTGCACTGCCGCGACGTGACCGAGCGGGTGGCGCGCGAGCGGGCACTGGAGGAGCTCGCGTTCACCGACGCGCTGACCGGCCTGCCCAACCGGGCCGGCTGGGACGCGGCCCTGGAGCCCGCGACCGCCTGTGCCGGGTCCGCGGTCCTGCTCGTCGAGGTCGCCGGGCTGGACGAGGTCCGCGAGCACGCCGGCCGCGACGCCGTCGCCGCCGTCCTCGTCGAGCTGGGCCGGCGGCTGCGCGCCGCCGTGCGCGGCGACGAGGTCGTCGCCCGGCTCGTCGGCGGCACCTTCGCGGTCCTGGCCGAGGGCGACGGCGACACCGCCGCGCTGCTCGCCGACCGCTGCCTGGCCGTGCTCGAGCAGCCGGTCCCCACCCCCGCCGGCGTCTTCGACCTCACCGCCGCCGTCGGGATCGTCGTGGTCGAGCGGGGGACCGGCGTCGCCGAGGTCGGCGCCCGCGCCGAGCTCGCGGTCGCGGCCGCCCGGGCCTCCCGCTCGGCGCGGGCGACCTGCTGGACGCCGGCGCTCGGCGCGGCCGCCGCCCGCCGGGACCGGCTGCGCGCGGACCTGCCCGGCGCCGCCGGCCGCGGCGAGCTGTGGCTGGCGTTCCAGCCGGTCGTGTCGATGGCCGACAAGCGGGTCTCGGGCGTCGAGGCGCTGCTGCGCTGGCGGCACCCGGAGCTGGGGGAGGTCCCGCCGCGGGAGTTCGTCCCGATCGCCGAGCGGGCCGGGGTCGTCGGCGAGCTGCAGCGCTGGGCGCTGCGGGAGATCACCGCGGCCGCCGCCGTGCTGCCGGACGGCGACGGCGGGCCCCTGCGGATCGGCATGAACGTCTCCGCCGCGCACGTGGCCGAGCGCACCCTCGTCGACGACGTCGCCGGCGCGCTGTCCGCCTCCGGCCTGGCGCCGGAGCGGCTGGTCCTCGAGGTCACCGAGGCGACCGTGCTGGCCGACGGTGACGCCGTGGCCGTCGACGTCGAGGCGCTGCGGCTGATGGGCGTGCACGTGGCCCTGGACGACTTCGGCACCGGCTCCTCGTCGCTGGGCCTGCTCACCCGGCTCCCGGTCGACGTGCTCAAGCTCGACCGGTCCTTCGTCTCCCGCGTCGACCGCGACCGGCAGAGCCGCGCGCTGTGCGAGGCCGTCGTGACCGTCGGCCGGTCCCTGGGGCTGCAGGTCGTCGCCGAGGGCGTCGAGACGCCGGCCCAGCTCGGCGTGCTGCGCGGCCTGGGCGTCGACCAGGCGCAGGGCTTCCTGCTGTCCCGCCCGCTGCCGCTGGCCGACCTCGTGGGGCTGCTGCGCGACGGCGCCGGCCTGCTGTGGCCGGGGCTGGTCGGGCTGTCGGCCGACCCGGTCCCGGCGCCGGCCGAGCCCCCCGCCGTCCGGGCGGGCCGCCGTGGCTGACCGCGCCGCCCGGGCGGTCCACGTCCTGCCGGCGGTCCTCGGCGTCGTCGCCGTCGCCGGCCTGCTCACCGGTGCGCCCGCCTGGCTGGTGCCCGCCGCGCTCGGGGGAGCGTCCGCCGCCTCGGCCGCGGTGCTCGCCGGCTGCGCCGCCCGGCTGCCGGGACGCGCCGGCCGGCCCTGGTGGGCGCTGTCCGCCGCCGGCGCGCTGCTCGCGCTCGGCCAGGCGCTGACCCTCGCCCACCCCGGTCGCGACCTCGCCACCGGCGGCGTCGAGGACCTCCCGACGCTGCTCGGCGTCCCGGTGGCCGTCTCGGCGGCCGTGCTGCTGCTGCCGCCACGGTCGCACCGGCGGCTCGGCAGCCGGGTGCTGCTCGACGGCGTGGTCGTCACCGTCGCCGTCGCCCTGCTCGGCTGCGTGCTGCTCGGCGACCTCGTCGCCCGGACCACCGGGCCCGGCAGCGGCCTGGTCGCGGTCGGCTACCCGCTGGTCGGGGCGCTCCTGTGCGGCATCGGCCTGGTCACCCTCACCGCCGTCGCCGAGGCCCGCCGCCGCGCCGCCGGGTGGCTGCTCGCCGCCTTCGTCGCCATGTCGCTGGTCTCGGTCGCCGGCGCGCTCGGCCGCACGCCGGCGGGCACCGCCCCGGGATGGGGTGTCGTCGTCGTGCTCGGCTGGCTGGCCATGCTCGCCGCCGGCGTGCGCGCCGCCCGGGCCGACGCCGGCGCGCACGCCGCCGCCGACGCCGGCCGCCGCACCCTGCCCCTGCGCGGGGGCGTGCTCGCGCACGGCGCGGCCACCGCCGCGCTGCTCGCGGTCGCCGGCGGCGCCGCCGCCGGCCGTCCGCTGCCCGCGGCCGAGGCCGCCGCCACCGTCGTCCTCGTGCTGCTCACCTCGGCGCGGACGCTGTACTGGGCCGTGGACGCCGCGGCCCTGACCCGCCGCCTGGAGCGGACCGAGGGCTGGTTCCGCGCGCTGGTGCACAGCGGCGACGCCGTGACGCTGGTCCTCGACGGCTCGGGCCGGGTCACCTCGGCGACCGGCCCGGTCACCGAGCGGCTCGGCGTCGCGGAGGAGGACCTGATCGGCCGGGTGCTGCCCGGCCTGCTGCACCCGGCCGACCGGGACCTGCTCGACCGCGTGTCCGCCGCCCTGCGGGACGGCACGCCCGACGGCCTGCCCGCCACCGGCCGGCTGCGCGCCGCCGACGGCACCTGGCGCGACGTCGAGGTCTCCGGCGCCACCCCCGCCGCGGGCCGCCGGTCCGGCGACGGGCTGGTGCTGCACCTGCGCGACGTCACCGAGCGCCGCGCCGGGCAGCGGGAGCTCGAGCGGCTGGCCTACACCGACTCGCTCACCGGGCTGCCCAACCGCGCCCGCTTCATGGCCGCCCTCGACGGCGCCCTGACCCAGGCGTCCCGCGGCCGGCGCTCCTGCGTGCTGCTGCTCGACCTCGACGGCTTCAAGGCGGTCAACGACGTCGCCGGGCACGACGCGGGGGACCGGCTGCTGTGCGAGGTGGCCGACTCGCTGCGCGCCGAGGCCCGCGCCGGGGACCTGGTCGCCCGGCTCGGCGGGGACGAGTTCGCCCTCGTCGTCGACGCCGGCCCCGACGAGGCGCTGGCCCTGGCCGAGCGGCTGGTCGCTCGGCTGGACCGCACGCAGCGGTACGCCGCCCCGGGCGACCCGGAGGGCTCCGGCCCGGTGCTGCGCACCTCCGCCAGTGTCGGCGTCACCGAGGTGGTGGCCGGCGCCGACGCCTCGGCGACCGTCCGGGAGGCCGACCTCGCGCTGCGCACGGTCAAGGCGCAGGGCAAGAACGGCGTCCGGGCGTCGGGGGAGGCGCTGGTGGAGGAGTCCGCCCGGCGCAGCCGGCTGGCCCGCGACCTGCCCGCCGCGATCGAGCGGGGCCAGCTGCGGGTGGTCTACCAGCCGGTCGCCGGCGTGGAGGAGCGCCGCGTCCTCGGCGTCGAGGCCCTGGTGCGCTGGGACCACCCGGTGCTCGGCCCGGTGCCGCCGGAGGAGTTCGTCGGCCTGGCCGAGGAGGACGGGCTGATCGTGCCGCTGCAGCGGTGGGTGCTGCAGACGGCGACCGCCGAGCACGCGCGCCTGGTCGCGCAGGGCCACGACCTCAAGCTCGGCGTCAACATCTCGGTGCGCCACCTGCAGGCCCGCTGCCTGGTCGAGGACGTCACCCGCGCCCTGCAGCGCTCGGGCCTGCCCGCCCGCCTGCTGATGGTCGAGGTCACCGAGAGCGTCCTCATGGACGACGACGAGCGGCTGCTCGCCGAGCTCGCCGAGCTGTCGGCGCTGGGCTGCATCGTCTCCCTCGACGACTTCGGCAAGGGCTACTCGTCGCTGGCCTACCTCGCCCGGCTGCCCGTGCAGGTGCTGAAGATGGACCGCGGCTTCGTGTCCGGCATCGACACCGACCCGCGCGGCGCGGCGCTGGTCGGCAGCGTCGTCGACCTCGGCCGCACGCTCGGCATGGACGTCGTCGCCGAGGGCGTGGAGACCCGCGAGCAGATGGCCGTCCTCACCGCGCTGGGCTGCCGGTTCCTGCAGGGCTGGCTGATCGGCCGTCCCGTCCCCGCGGCCGCCCTGCCGGCGGTGGTCGACGCCTCCGTCCCCGCCCTGCCGAGCGGCCCGGTGCCCGTCGCCGTCCCATGAGACGGACGACACGAGTCCACTGTGTGGGACGGCCTGGTTGACGTCGCGGCGGCCGAGGCGCACAGTGTCCGCGTGCCCTCCGCCTGCCTGCTCCTCGTAGTCGCCTAGCGCGCCGGTCGCCCGACCGACGCGCTACGCCCCTCTGTGCCCGCGGCACGAGGGGTTTTTTGTTGGCACGAGGCCCGGGGCGGGGCCGGCCCGGCGGACAGCCGGGACCCTCCCGCGCCCGGAGCAGACACCCGGAACCCGCACGCCCGTCCCGCCCGTCCGGCACAGGAGACGCCCCGCATGACCAGCACCCCGAGCGAGTCCGCCACCCGAGAGGCCGCCGCGGCCCTCACCGGTGTCGAGACGACGGCCCGCTCGATCGCCGAGTACGCCGCCGAGCCCGCGACCGGCATCACCGGCGCGCAGAGCCTGGTCCGCTCCCTCGAGGCCGTGGGCGTCGACGTCGTGTTCGGCATCCCGGGCGGCGCGATCCTGCCGGCCTACGACCCGCTGTTCGACTCGCGCGTGCGGCACGTCCTCGTCCGGCACGAGCAGGGCGCCGGGCACGCGGCCACCGGGTACGCGCAGGCCACCGGCCGGGTCGGCGTCTGCATGGCCACCTCCGGCCCGGGCGCGACCAACCTGGTCACCCCGCTGGCCGACGCCTACATGGACTCGGTTCCGATCGTCGCGATCACCGGCCAGGTGCCCAGCGGCGCGATCGGGACCGACGCCTTCCAGGAGGCCGACATCCGCGGCATCACGATGCCGATCACCAAGCACAACTTCCTGGTCACCGACCCGGCGGAGATCCCGCAGCGGATCGCCGAGGCCTTCCACCTCGCCGCCACCGGCCGCCCCGGCCCGGTCCTGGTCGACGTCCCCAAGGACGTCCTGCAGGCGACCACCGACTTCTCCTGGCCGCCGCGGCTGGAGCTGCCCGGCTACAAGCCGACCACCCGCCCGCACGGCAAGCAGGTCCGCGAGGCCGCCGCGCTGATCGCCGGGGCCCGCCGGCCGGTCCTCTACGTCGGCGGCGGGGTGCTCAAGGCCCGCGCCACCGAGGAGCTCGCCGAGCTGGCCGAGCTCACCGGGGCGCCGGTCGTCACCACCCTCATGGCGCGCGGCGCCTTCCCCGACAGCTCGCCGCAGCACCTGGGCATGCCCGGCATGCACGGCACCGTCGCCGCGGTCACCGCCCTGCAGAAGGCCGACGTCCTCGTCGCCCTCGGCGCCCGCTTCGACGACCGGGTGACCGGCCAGCTGTCGACCTTCGCGCCCGGCGCGCTGGTGGTCCACGCCGACATCGACCCCGCCGAGATCGGCAAGAACCGCAAGGCCGACGTGCCGATCGTCGGCGACGCGAAGGAGACGATCACCGAGCTGGTGACCGCGCTGCGCGCCGAGCACGCCGCCGGCCGCACGCCCGACCTCACCGCCTGGTGGGCCCAGCTCGACGACTGGCGGCAGCGCTACCCGCTGGGCTACGACTGGCCCGAGGACGGCGCGCTGTCGCCGCAGTACGTCATCGAGCGGCTCGGCGCGATCGCCGGCCCGGACGCGATCTACGCCTCGGGCGTCGGCCAGCACCAGATGTGGGCCGCGCAGTTCATCCGGTACGAGAAGCCGGGCACCTGGCTCAACAGCGGCGGCCTCGGGACGATGGGCTACGCCGTCCCCGCGGCCATGGGCGCCAAGTACGGCCGCCCGGAGACCACCGTCTGGGCCATCGACGGCGACGGCTGCTTCCAGATGACCAACCAGGAGCTGGCCACCTGCGCCATCGAGGGCATCCCGGTCAAGGTCGCCGTCATCAACAACGGCAACCTCGGCATGGTCCGGCAGTGGCAGACCCTGTTCTACGAGGGCCGCTACTCCAACACCAAGCTGCACCCGGTGGACGACGAGGGCCGGCCCAAGCCGGTGCGCATCCCCGACTTCGTGATGCTGGCCGAGGCGCTGGGCTGCGTCGGCCTGCGCTGCGAGTCCAAGGACGACGTCGACGCCGTCATCGAGAAGGCCATGGCGATCACCGACGCCCCGGTGGTCATCGACTTCGTCGTCGGCGCCGACGCCCAGGTGTGGCCGATGGTCGCCGCGGGCGCGAGCAACGACGACATCCTCGCCGCGCGCGACCTGCGCCCGGTCTTCGGCGACGACCAGGTGTAAGGAGCCCCCGGAGATGACCCGCCACACCCTGTCCGTCCTGGTCGAGAACAAGGCCGGTGTGCTGGCCCGCGTCTCGGCGCTGTTCAGCCGGCGCGCGTTCAACATCGAGTCGCTGGCCGTCGGGCCGACCGAGAACCCCGACCTGTCGCGGATGACGATCGTCGTCGACGCCGAGTCCGCGCCGCTGGAGCAGGTGACCAAGCAGCTCAACAAGCTCGTCGAGGTCATCAAGATCGTCGAGCTCGACGGCGGCGCCGCGGTCCAGCGCGAGCTGCTGCTGGTCAAGGTCCGCGCGCCGCTGGCCGAGCGGACGACGGTGCTGCAGACCGCGGAGCTCTTCCGCGCCCGCGTCGTCGACGTCAACACCGACACCGTGACCCTCGAGGCCACGGGCACCCCGGACAAGCTGCAGGCCCTGCTCGCCGTCCTCGCCCCGCTGGGGATCAAGGAGATGGCGCAGTCGGGCACCGTGGCCCTCGGCCGGGGGCCGCGCTCGATGAGCGGCGCCGGTAGCTTGCGCCCGGTCGACCGCAGCGCCTAGTCCCCGCACTCCCCGCACGAGAACAACCGAAGGAGCACGTACCGCATGGCCGAGATCTTCTACGACGACGACGCCGACCTGTCGATCATCCAGGGGCGCACCGTCGCCGTCATCGGCTACGGCAGCCAGGGGCACGCGCACGCCCTGTCGCTGCGGGACTCCGGGGTGGACGTCCGCGTCGGCCTGCCCGAGGGCAGCAGGAGCAGGGCCAAGGCCGAGGCCGAGGGCCTCCGGGTGGTCACCCCGGCCGACGCCGCCGCCGAGGCCGACCTGATCATGGTCCTGGCGCCCGACCACGTGCAGCGGACGCTGTACAGCGAGTCGATCGAGCCCAACCTGCAGGACGGCGACGCGCTGTTCTTCGGTCACGGCTTCAACATCCGGTTCGGTTACGTCAAGCCCCCCGCCGGCGTCGACGTCGCGATGGTCGCCCCCAAGGGCCCCGGCCACCTCGTCCGCCGCGAGTTCGAGAACGGCAAGGGCGTGCCGTGCCTGGTCGCCGTCGAGCAGGACGCCAGCGGCTCGGCGCTGCAGCTCGCGCTGTCCTACGCCAAGGCCATCGGCGGCACCCGTGCCGGCGTCATCAAGACCACCTTCGCCGAGGAGACCGAGACCGACCTGTTCGGTGAGCAGGCCGTCCTCTGCGGTGGCGCGAGCGCGCTGATCACCGCCGGGTTCGAGACGCTGACCGAGGCCGGCTACCAGCCCGAGGTCGCCTACTTCGAGTGCCTGCACGAGCTCAAGCTGATCGTCGACCTGATGTACGAGGGCGGCATCGCCAAGCAGCGCTGGTCGGTGTCCGACACCGCCGAGTACGGCGACTACACCTCCGGCCCGAAGGTCATCGACCAGCACGTCAAGGACTCGATGAAGGACGTGCTGGCCCGCATCAAGGACGGCTCGTGGGCGGCGGAGTTCATCGCCGACCAGGACGCCGGCGCCCCCGACTTCAAGCGCCGCCGCGCCGAGGCCGAGGCGCACCCGATCGAGGAGACCGGCCGCAAGCTGCGCGGCCTGATGAGCTGGGTGTCGGCCTCCGACGACTACACCGGCACCGCCGCCCGGAGCTGAACGCGCACACGGAACGGCCCCCGCTGCCAGGTGGCAGCGGGGGCCGTTCGGTGTGCGGGGGAGGTCGTCAGTACGCCAGGCCCCGCGAGGCGAAGTACTGCTTGGACTGCGGCTGCTGCAGGAAGAAGACGATCAGCCCCGGCAGCACGAAGCCGAGCAGCGCCGTGAAGTCGAACCCGCCGCCGACGGCCAGCGAGATGACCAGCGTCAGCAGCTGGATGCCGATCGAGGCGTAGCTGCCGAGCAGCAGCAGCCGGGGCGACTTGCCGGTGAGCACCTGGATGCCGCCGACCAGCACGACGACGGCCGTGGCGACCGCCAGCAGGGTGATGATCCCGAGCAGCGGGCTGAGCGCGAAGAGCACGCCGATGCCCAGGACGGCGAGCAGGCCGAACAGCGAGCCCAGGCCGCCGATGACGACGCCGATCACCGCGGCCGCGGTGACCTGCCCGGGACGCTGACCGGCCGGGGCGCCGCCGTAGGGGGAGGGGCCGCCGAAGCCGCCGCCGTAGGGGGCCGGGTTGCCGGGGGGCTGCTGGCCGTAGGGCTGGTGGCCGTAGGGCTGCGCGCCGTAGGGCTGGGCGCCGGGCGCGCCGTACCCGGGCTGACCCCCCGGCGGCGTGTTCTTGTCGAAGCTGGGGCTGGTCATGCTCGGGTTTCCTCCTGGAGGTGGCTCCGCCCGGTCGGCGGTCGGCGGCGGAGTGTAGGGGGCCCGCAGGCGCCCGTGGGGGGTCCGCCGCCGCGGCGTCCCCCCACGGACGGACTCAACGACCGCGGCGGGCGCGGTGTGCCGCGAAGAAGGCCGCGGCCGGCTTCATGGACAGCAGCACGACGATCGCCAGCGCGGCCAGGAAGAACAGCAGGCTGGTGACGATCCCGCCGGCACCGGCGGTGTCGGCGTCGGAGAGGTTGCCGATCAGGCCGAACAGGGTGAAGGCCAGGGCGATCGAGCCGCCGACCAGGAGCATCACCCGACTGCGGCCGGTGAGCGCCCACACCGAGCCCCAGATCATGACGACGGTCCAGATCAGCGCGACCAGGCCGAAGACCAGGATCACGCCGCCGACCGCGCCGGCGACCGACCCGAAGCCGGGGATCTCGTTGTCCAGCTCGTCACCGGCGCTGCTGGCCACGGCGCCGGCGAAGACCAGCAGCAGGCTGATCAGGACGCCGATCGCCCCCAGCACGAAGCCGAGGACCGCCGCGGTCACCACGCCGCCGGGCTTGGCCGGCACGCCGCCCTGGCCGTACTGCCCGTACTGCTGGCCGTAGGGCTGGGCCTGCCCGTACTGGCCGTAGTCCTGCCCGTAGGGCTGGGTCTGCCCGTAGCCCTCCTGCCCGTAGCCCTGCTGCCCGTAGCCCTGCTGGCCGTAGCCCTGCTGCCCGTAGGGCTGGGTCTGGCCGTACCCCTGCTGGCCGTAGGGCTGGGTCTGGCCGTAGCCCTGCTGGCCGTAGCCCTGCTGCCCCTGACCCTGGCCCTGGCCCTGCTGGCCCTGACCCTGCTGGCCCTGGCCCTGCTGGCCCTGACCCTGCTGGCCCTGACCCTGCTGTCCGTACTGCTGGCCGTACGACGGGTCCTGGGGCTGACCCTGGCCGGAGGCCGAGGCCCCGCCGGTGTCCTTGCTGAAGTCGGTCATGGTCTCCTCCGGAGGCGCCGGCTCGTCCCGGCGCGTCGCGCCCCAGCGTGCGGGGGGCCACCCGGCAGGGCAAGCGGCCCTCCCTCCGCGGCGGGGGTGTCGTGGCGGCTGGTGCGTACCGTCACCGCCCGGTGATCACGGGCATCCGGACGCGAGACCCCGCCCGGCCACCCGCGTCCCTAGGCTGTGGACCCGTGACCCCGAGCGCGCCCGTCGTCCTGATCGCCGAGGAACTGGCCCCGAGCGTGGTGGAGGTCCTCGGCGGTGACGTCGAGGTCCGCCACGTCGACGGCACCGACCGGTCCGCCCTGCTCGCGGCGCTGGCCGACGCGGCCGCGGTCATGATCCGCAGCGCCACGCGGATCGACGCCGAGGCCCTCGCCGCCGCGCCGAACCTCAAGGTCGTCGCCCGCGCCGGCATCGGCCTGGACAACGTCGACGTCGCCGCCGCCACCGAGCGCGGCGTCATGGTCGTCAACGCCCCGACGTCCAACATCGTCAGCGCCGCCGAGCACGCCGTCGCGCTGCTGCTGGCCGCCGCCCGGCAGATCCCCGCGGCCGACGCGTCGCTGCGCGAGGGCCGGTGGGCGCGGTCGCGGTTCATGGGCGTCGAGGTCACCGACAAGGTGGTCGGCGTCGTCGGGCTGGGCCGGATCGGCCAGCTGGTCGCCCAGCGGCTGGCCGCCTTCGGCACCACGCTCATCGCCTACGACCCCTACATCCAGCCCGGCCGGGCCGCGCAGCTCGGCGTGCGGATGGTGTCGCTGGAGGAGCTGCTCCGCGAGGCCGACTTCATCACCGTCCACCTGCCCAAGACGCCGGAGACCCTCGGGCTGATCGGCGCCGAGCAGCTGGCCACCACCAAGCGCGGGGTGATCGTCGTCAACGCCGCCCGCGGCGGGCTGGTCGACGAGGCCGCGCTCGCCGACGCGCTGCGCTCGGGCCAGGTCGGCGCCGCCGGCATCGACGTCTTCGCGACCGAGCCCACCACCGACAGCCCGCTGTTCGGGCTGCCCAACACCGTCGTCACCCCGCACCTGGGCGCCTCGACGACGGAGGCGCAGGACAAGGCCGGCACCGCCGTCGCGCAGTCGGTGCGCCTGGCGCTGCAGGGCGAGTTCGTGCCCGACGCGGTCAACGTCCAGGCCGGCGGCGTCGTCGCCGAGGACGTGCGGCCGGGCCTGCCGCTGGCCGAGCGGCTGGGCACGGTCTTCACCGCCGTCGCCGGCGGGCTGGCGCAGTCGGTCACCGTCGAGGTGCGCGGCAAGCTCGCCGAGTTCGACGACTCGGTGCTGCAGCTGGCCGTGCTCAAGGGCGTCTTCGCCGACGTCGTCGAGGAACAGGTCACCTACGTCAACGCGCCGCTGCTGGCCCAGCAGCGCGGCCTCGACGTGACCCTCACCAGCGACCTCGACAGCCCCGACTACCGCAACCTCGTCCGGGTGCGCGGCGCGATGGCCGACGGCCGCGAGATCTGCGTCTCCGGCACGCTGTTCGGCAAGAACCAGGTGCCCAAGCTGGTCGAGGTCGACGGTTTCGACATGGACCTCGACCTGTCCGGCCACCTGCTGTTCTTCGTCTACACCGACCGGCCCGGCGTCGTCGGCACCGTCGGCGCGGCGCTGGGGGAGGCCGGGGTCAACATCGCCGGCGCGCAGGTCAGCCGCACCACCCGCGGCGGCGAGGCGCTCATGGCGGTCGTCGTCGACAGCCCGGTGGGCGCGGACCTGCTCAGCGACATCGCCGGCCGGATCGGGGCGCGCGAGGCCCGCTCCGCGGACCTCGACCCGCGCTGACCTAGGGTCGTCGCCATGCGCCTGGCTGTGATCGCAGGGGACGGCATCGGTCCCGAGGTGGTGGCCGAGGGCCTCAAGGTCCTGGGCGCGGTCGCCCCCGACCTGGAGACGACGCCCTACGACCTCGGCGCCGCCCGCTGGCAGCGGACCGGCGAGCTGCTGCCGGACTCCGTGCTCGAGGAGCTCCGCGGGCACGACGCGATCCTGCTCGGCGCGATCGGCGACCCGGGCGTCCCGCCGGGGATCCTCGAGCGCGGGCTGCTGCTCCGGCTGCGCTTCGAGCTCGACCACCACGTCAACCTGCGCCCGGCGAAGCTCTACGACGGCGTCCGCAGCCCGCTGGCCGAGCCCGGCACCATCGACATGCTCTGCGTGCGCGAGGGCACCGAGGGCCCCTACGTCGGCAACGGCGGCGTGCTGCGCCGCGACACCCCGCACGAGGTGGCCACCGAGGTCAGCCTCAACACCGCCTTCGGCGTCGAGCGGGTCGTCCGCTACGCCTTCGAGCGGGCGACCGCGCGGCCGCGCCGGCACCTCACGCTGATCCACAAGACCAACGTGCTCACCCACGCCGGGTCGCTGTGGTCGCGGACGGTGGAGGAGGTGTCGGCGGAGTTCCCCGAGGTCACCGTGGCCTACCAGCACGTGGACGCGGCCTCGATGTTCTTCATCACCGACCCCGGCCGCTACGACGTCATCGTCACCGACAACCTCTTCGGCGACATCGTCACCGACGTCGCCGCGGCCGTGACCGGCGGCATCGGCCTGGCCGCCAGCGGCAACCTCGACGCCTCGGGCACCAACCCGAGCATGTTCGAGCCCGTGCACGGCTCGGCGCCCGACATCGCGGGCACGGGCATCGCCGACCCGACGGCGACGGTGCTGTCGGTGGGCCTGCTGCTCGACCACCTCGGGCACGCCGACCTCGCGCGCAAGGTGAACGCCGCGGTCGCCTTCGACCTGTCGACCCGCGACCCGCAGGCGCAGGTCCGCACCGCCGAGGTCGGCGACCGCCTGGCCGCCCTCGCAGGCGGCTGACCGGCGGCTGACCCCGGCCCGGACCTCGCCGTGTGGTGCCCGGCCGCGCCCCGCAGGGTGAGGCCGGGCACCGCCGCGCGCGGTCGGCGCGACGTCAGGGCCGCGGCGCGTACAGCGGCGAGACGTCCTGGTAGAGCCGGACGGACGTCACCAGGCCGTCGTCGCGGCGGTCGGTCCAGGCCGTGGCGCGGACGGTGACCCGGGGACCGCCCTCGCGGTCGTAGTGGTTCAGCGCCTCCAGCACGAAGCGGGAGTCGTCGCCGTAGACGTTCAGCGGTTCGTGCAGCAGGCGCCAGCCCAGGCCGGTGACCGAGCCCCAGAAGGCGCCCAGCCCGGCCGTGACGGCGTCGCGTCCCCGCAGCGGCTCGTCGTTGCCGAACTGCACCGACACCTCCGGGGCGAGGAAGGCCGCGTAGCCCTCCAGGTCGTAGGCGTCCAGCACGGTCAGGTACTCCTGGTACCACGTCCAGCCGGCGTCGGACAGTTGGTTGACGCGCAACGACCCCAGGTCCACGACCCCACTCCTCCCTCGACGGCGTGCGGACGGCGGGCTGCCACCACCAGCGTGCCGACGTCGGCGACGGGGGGCCAGGACCCGGCGATGGGACCTGCGGCCACCGGCGATCAGCGGGGTTGATCGCCGCCCCCCGGACGTGGTCGGATGCCGCGTGTCCGACCCGGACCCGCGTCTCCTCCCCCCGTTCGTGGTCCTCGCCGAGGAGCTGCACTTCGGCCGTGCCGCCGCCCGGCTGCACCTGACCCAGTCCGCGCTCACCCAGCAGGTGCAGCGCCTGGAACGCCAGCTCGGGACGCGGCTGTTCGACCGGGACAGCCACGGCGTGGACCTGACCCCGGCCGGGCACGCCTTCCTCGCCGGGGCGCGCGGGGCCGTGGAGCTGGCCCGTCAGGCGGCCGCCGAGGCACGCCGCGCGGGCGGCACGCAGACCAGGCTGCGGCTCGGCGTGGACATCCACTGTCCCGACCCGTGGGTGCGTCGGCTGCGGCGGTTCGGGACCTCCCGGCCCGACGTCGAGCTGCGGCTGGTCATCCAGCAGCAGGACGACGTGGTCCGGGACGTCCGTGCCGGACGGCTCGACCTCGGCGTGGGGTGGACCGCGCCTCCGGACGGCGACACCTCGGTGGACTGGGCGCCGCTCGTCCCCGTGCCGCTGCACGGGGTCGTGCGCGACGACGACCCGCTGGCGCGCCGGGAGCGGTTGCCCCGCGCCGACCTGACCGGCCGGTGCCTGGTGCTGTACCGGCCCACCGCGGGCACGCGCGCCTTCTACGACTCCTTCCTCGCCGCCCTGACCGACCCGGCCGGCCGGCGGCCGTCGGTCACCCACGTCCCGGTCCTGGACGACGCCCAGGCCGCCATGCTCGACGCGGTGGAGGCGGGACGAGGTGTCAGCCTGTGTCCGGCCGGGGAGCTCGACCGCCGGGCCCGGCCCCGCCTGGTCGCCCTGCCGTTCGACCCGCCGATCGACGCGGACCTCGTCGCCCTGTGGCCCCGCGGCCGCCCACCTGTGCTGCTGCCGGACCTGCGGTCCTTCCTCCGGCGCTGACGGTGCCACGCGGGCCGGCGACCGGTGGCGGCGCGCTAGACTCCGCGGTGATGCACCTGTCCGGCACGATCATCATCGCCTAGCGCGCGGTCAGCACCCCCGACCGCGCGCAGACCCTCCGTACCCGGGGGGTCTTTCTCGTGTCAGGGGCCTGATCGCCGTCGAACCCCCGGGAGCACCCGTGGCCACCGACGCCTCCACCCCAGCCGTCACCAGCGACTTCCACGTCTTCGACACCACGCTGCGCGACGGCGCCCAGCGCGAGGGGATCAGCTTCTCCGTCGCCGACAAGCTCGCCGTCGCCCGGCTGCTCGACGAGATCGGCGTCGGCTACATCGAGGGCGGCTGGCCGGGGGCGCTGCCCAAGGACACCGAGTTCTTCGCCCGCGCCCGCACCGAGCTGAAGCTCCGGCACGCGGTGCTGGTCGCGTTCGGCGCCACCCGCAGGGCCGGCGTCCGCGTCGAGGACGACCCGCAGGTGCGCGCGCTGCTCGACGCCGGCGCGCCGGTGGTCTGCCTGGTCGCCAAGTCCGACGTCCGCCACGTGCGGGAGGCGCTGCGCACCACGCTCGAGGAGAACCTCGCGATGGTCGCCGACACCGTCGCGTACCTCGTCGCCCACGGCCGGCGGGTGTTCCTCGACTGCGAGCACTTCTTCGACGGCCACGCCGCCGACCCCGACTACGGCGTCGCGGTGCTCCGGGCCGCGTTCGGCGCCGGCGCCGAGGTCGGCGTCCTGTGCGACACCAACGGCGGGATGCTGCCGATGGGCGTGGCCCGGGTGGTCGCCGACGTCCGGTCGCGGGTGGAGGGCCGGCTCGGCATCCACTGCCAGGACGACACCGGGTGCGCGGTCGCCAACTCGCTGGCCGCCGTCGAGGCGGGGGTGACCCACGTGCAGGGCACCGCCAACGGCTACGGCGAGCGGGCCGGCAACGCCGACACCTTCGCGCTGGTGGCCAACCTGGTCACCAAGATGGGCCTGCCGGTGGTGCCCGCGGAGTGCCTGGCCGAGCTGCAGCGGGTCAGCCACGCCATCGCCGAGCTCGCCAACATCGCCCCCGACGACCACCAGCCCTACGTCGGGACGTCGGCCTTCGCGCACAAGGCCGGCCTGCACGCCAGCGCGATCAAGGTCAGCCCGGAGCTGTACAACCACCTCGACCCGGCCGTCGTCGGCAACGACATGCGCATCCTGGTCACCGAGATGGCCGGCCGCGCCTCGGTGGAGCTCAAGGGCCGCGAGCTCGGCGTCGACCTCGAGGGGCACGCCGACGCCGTCGGCCGGGTGGTGGACCAGGTGAAGGTGCTCGAGGCCGAGGGCTGGTCGTTCGAGGCCGCCGACGCCTCCTTCGAGCTGCTGCTGCGCTCGCAGCTGCCCGGCGCGCCCGCCCCGCTGTTCGAGCTGGAGAGCTACCGGACGACGGTCGAGCACGGGGCCAACGGCGTCGTGATGAGCGAGGCGACGGTGAAGGTCCACGTCGACGGCGAGCGGATCATCAGCACCGGCGAGGGCAACGGCCCGGTCAACGCGCTGGACAACGCGCTGCGCCAGGCGCTGGTCAGCCGCCACCCGCGGCTGGCCGACGTCTCGCTGGCCGACTACAAGGTCCGCATCCTCGGGTGGAAGGGCGGCACCAGCGCCACCACCCGGGTGCTCGTGGACACCACCGACGGGGTGGGGGAGTGGACCACCGTCGGCGTCCACGACAACATCGTCGAGGCCTCCTGGCACGCGCTGGTCGACGCGCTGACCTACGCCGTCCGCCACCGTTAGGCCGCATCCCGGTCGCGGGGGCCGGAGGCCTCCCGACCGGCATGCGGGGGTGGGCTCAGCGCAGGTCGGGGACGGCACCTGGCCGCGGTGTCGGCCGGTGGGCCGACGGTGTCAGTGGTACTCGTCGAGGCGCCACCACATGGCCAGCGCCATCGCCGGGAGCATCAGCACGTGCCCGGCGGTGAACAGGGCCGACGCCGAGATGGTCCCGGTCCAGTACGGCACCAGCAGCACGACGAACGGCACGTACATCGCCGCGGACATCTCGGCGATCGCCGGCCAGGAGTGCCGGCGGAACCGCATCCAGGCGGCCATCCCGATCGCCATGTCCGTCGCCATCACCATCGCGTGGACGTCGGCGCGGTCGTCCAGTCCCGGCCAGAGCCAGGTCCCGACCGGGCCCAGGACCACCATGCCGGCGACCATCGCCACGACCATCTCCAGGTAGTGGCGGACCAGGTGCCAGGTGTGCCGGGTGCGGGTGGGGGTCTGCTCGGGAGAGGTCTGCGTCGTCATGGCGGAGAGCGTCGGGCGCGGCGCCGTCCCCGCCAGGTGCCGGAGGTCACGGCCGCCGGTCACGGTCCGGCGTGACCGGCCTCAGACCAGGTCGAGCGCGCGGGCGCGCAGCGCCGCCTGGGTGCGGTCCCGGGCGCCGAGCTTGCCCAGCACGCTCGTCACGTGGTTCTTGACCGTGCCCTCCGCCAGGTACAGCGCCCGCGCGATCTCCCGGCTGCTGCGGCCCTCGGCCAGCAGCCGGAGCACGTCGAGCTCGCGGTCGGACAGCGGGACGACCAGCGGCTGCGGCCGGGACCGGGGGCCGTCGTCCAGCTGGGCGAAGCGGGCCACCACCTTCGCCGCGACCGACGGCTGCAGCACCGACTCGCCGCGGGCGGCCGACAGGACCGCCTCGACCAGCCGGTCGGAGGAGACGTCCTTGAGCAGGTAGCCCAGCGCGCCGGCGCGGAGCGCGGCGAAGACGTCCTCGTCGTCGTCGAAGGTGGTCAGCGCCAGCACGCGGACGTGCGGCTGCTCCACCCGCAGCCGGCGGGTCGCGCCGATCCCGTCGAGGACCGGCATGTGCAGGTCCATGAGGACGACGTCGGGACGTACGGCCGCCGCCCGCTCCAGCGCCTCGTGCCCGTCCCCGGCCTCGCCGGCGACCTCGACCTCCGGCCGCGCGCCGAGCAGGGTGACCAGCGCCTCCCGGAACAGCGCCTGGTCGTCGACGACGAGCACGCGGACGGCGCTCACCCGGGCACCTCGACCAGCAGCTCGGTGCCCGCACCCCCGCACGGCCCGACGGTGACCCGGCCGCCCACCCGGGCGGCGCGCTCGCGCAGCCCGAGCAGGCCGAAGGTCGGCCGGTCGTCGACGGTGTCGGGGAGGCCGCGGCCGTCGTCGCGGACCGCCAGCCGCACGGTGCCGTCCCCGCCGTAGGCCAGCGTCACCCGGGCACAGGTGGCGCCGGCGTGCTTGCGCACGTTGGTCAGCCCCTCCTGCGCCGACCGGAACAGCGACTCCTCGGTCTCCTCCGGCAGCGGGCGCTCGGGCCCGGTGACCTCGAGCGTGGCGGGCAGCCCCGCGGCCGCCGCCTCGCCGGTCAGCGTCTCCAGCGCCACGCGCAGCGGCGGGCGGGAGACCGGCGCCCGCAGCGTCGCCACCGACCGGCGCACCTCGGCCAGCGCCTCGCTCGCCTGGGACTGCGCCTTCGCGAGCACCTCGTCGGCGCGCGCGGGGTCGGTCGGCAGCACCGCGCGGGCTGCCTGCACCTGCATCTGGACGACGGTCAGGTGGTGGCCGAGCCCGTCGTGGATGTCGCGGGCCAGCCGGTTGCGCTCGCGCGTGGTGGCGAGCTCCGCGGCCTGGGCGGCGTACCCGCGCAGCAGCTCGTTGGCCTCGGCGAGCTCCGCCCGGGCCCGCTGGGCCTGCTGCAGCAGGGCGGTCACGACGGCGGTGAACACCGCGGCGCCGAGCAGCCCGAGCGCGTTGCGGGCGAAGTCGGCCCACCCCATCCCGAGGTGCACCAGCGGCACGACCAGCGTCACCGCCGCGGCGGCGGGCAGGGGGAGCAGCAGCACGCACTGGGCCACCAGCACCAGCAGCAGGAGGGTCGCCCCGACGCCGGCGTGCGCCGCGCCGAACAGCAGGACGCCGAGCGGCAGCTGCAGGCAGACGTGCCCGGCGGTCAGCCAGTACCGGCGCGGGGCCGGCTGCCGGGACAGCCACGGCAGCGCCACCAGGCTGTGCGCCGCGTACGTCGTCCCGAGGGCGACGGCGAGCAGCGGGTGGGGGTCGTCGGTGGCCTCGACCGCGACGGTGAGCAGCGCCAGCAGGGTCAGCACCGCGAGCGCGCGGGTCACCCGGTCACTGTCGCGCCGGCGCCGCGCCGGGGTCAACCACCGGGCCTCCGGAGGGGGCGTCGCCGCCCCTCCGGAGGCGGGCGTCAGCGCCTCGGCTCGACCTCGCCCATCGGGCCGAAGCCGGGGACCGACGGCTCGTCGACGTAGATGATCTGCGGCTGCTCGGCCACGAGCTCCGACATCCAGTCGAAGGCGGCCTTGGCATGCGGGGTGGCCACGTGCGAGGCGCCGGCGTCGGCGTCCCGGAAGCCCTCGATGCAGACGAAGGTGTTGGGGTCCAGCACGCTGCGGGACCACTCGAAGAACAGGCTGCCCTCCTCGGCGTTCACCGCCGCGGCGTACTCGTCCGCGTGGGCCCGGAACTCCTCGACCTTGTCGGGCCGGACGGGGAACTTGATGACGATCAGGATCACGAGCACTCCTCTGGTCGGTCCGAGTGGGGCCCGGAGGGCTCCGCGCAGGAGCGGCCGTCTGGGCTCCGCCCGATCGGGGCCGCTCCCTGGCCGCGGTGTCGTCCGGAGGACGACAGTGTCACAGCGGGTCGAGCCGGCGGCGCAGCAGACAGAAGGGATTGCCCTCGGGATCGGCGAGCACGTGCCAGCTCTCCTCCCCGGTCTGCCCGACGTCGGCCCGGGTGGCGCCGAGGTCCAGCAGGCGCCGGAGCTCGGCGTCCTGGTCGCGGTCGGTGGCGTTGACGTCCAGGTGCAGCCGCGGCTTGCCGGGGTCGGGCTCGGCCACCGGGGCGAACACCAGCGTGGGGGCCGCGCCGCCGAAACCGGCCTCCGGGCCGATCTCCACCGCCCCGTCGTCGTCGCGGCCGAGCACCCGGTAGCCCAGCACCTCCGCCCACCAGGCGGCGAGCGTCTCGGGGTCCCGGCTGTCGACGACGATCTCGCTCAGGCGGCAGGCCACCCGGTCACCGTAGGGCGGGCGGCGGGGACGCGCGGGGTCAGTAGCCTCGACGTCGTGCGCATCGTCCGCTTCGCCTCGCCCTCGGGCATGTCCTTCGGCGTCCTCGACGGCGACGGCCAGGTCGCCCAGATCGAGGGCCACCCGTTCGGGACCATCTCCTTCACCGGCCAGCGGTTCGCCCAGGCCGACGTCCGGCTGCTCTCGCCGATCCTGCCGAGCAAGGTCGTCTGCGTCGGCAAGAACTACGCCGACCACGTGAAGGAGATGAACACCGGCGACGCCCCGGAGCGGCCGCTGCTGTTCCTCAAGCCCTCGACGTCGGTCATCGGCCCCGGCGACGCCATCCGCATCCCGGCCGGCAGCACCAACGTGCACCACGAGGTCGAGCTCGCCGTCGTCATCGGCGCCCGCGGCGCGCGCAACCTGACGCCCGAGCAGGTCCCGGGCAGCGTCTTCGGCTACACGATCGCCAACGACGTCACCGAGCGGGACATGCAGAAGGCCGACGGGCAGTGGACCCGCGCGAAGGGCTTCGACTCGTTCTGCCCGCTGGGCCCGTGGATCGAGACCGACCTGCGGGGCCTGGCCAAGGACCCGGCCGACCTGGAGATCACCTGCACCGTCGACGGCGAGCCGCGGCAGGCCGGGCGCACCAGCCAGCTGCTGTTCGACGTCCCGACGCTGGTCTCCTACATCTCGCAGGTGATGACGCTGCTCCCCGGCGACGTCGTCCTCACCGGCACCCCGGCCGGGGTCGGGCCGATCCGGCCCGGCCAGCGGGTCGAGTGCTCGATCGAGGGCCTGGGCTCCCTGGCCAACACGGTCAGCGGCGCCGACACCGCCTCCACCGCGGGCGGCGCGCGATGACGGGCGTGCGCACCCGGTTCTGCCCCTCGCCGACGGGCATGGTGCACGTCGGCCTGCTGCGCACCGCGCTGTTCAACTGGGCGCACGCGCGGCACACCGGCGGCACGTTCGTCTTCCGCATCGAGGACACCGACGCCGCCCGCGACTCCGAGGAGTCCTACCGGCACCTGCTCGACTGCCTGCGCTGGCTGGGCCTGGACTGGGACGAGGGCCCCGAGGTCGGCGGCCCGCACGGCCCCTACCGGCAGTCGGAGCGCTCCGAGGTCTACCGCGAGGTGGCGCAGAAGCTGCTCGCGGCGGGGCACCTCTACGAGTCCTTCTCCACCAACGAGGAGGTCGAGGCGCGGCGCCTGGCCGCCGGGCAGGACCCCAAGCTCGGCTACGACAACGCCGACCGGTTCCTCACCGACGCGCAGAAGACCGCCTTCCGCGCCGAGGGCCGCGAGCCGGTGCTGCGGCTGCGGATGCCCGACGAGGACCTGTCCTGGACCGACCTGGTCCGCGGCGAGGTGCGCTTCGCCGCGGGATCCGTGCCCGACTTCGTCGTCGTCCGGGCCAACGGCGCGCCGCTCTACCCGTTCGTGAACCCCGTCGACGACGCCCTCATGGGCATCACCGACGTGCTGCGCGGCGAGGACCTGCTGCCCTCGACCCCCCGCCAGCTCGCGCTCTACGCAGCCCTGCAGGACGTCGGGGTCGCCGCCGGCACCCCGCGCTTCGGCCACCTGCCCTACGTCACCGGCGAGGGCAACAAGAAGCTGTCCAAGCGCGACCCGCAGTCCAACGTCGACGTGTACCGCGAGCGCGGTTTCCTGCCCGAGGGGTTCGCCAACTACCTGGCGCTGCTGGGCTGGTCGATCGCCGAGGACCGCGACGTGTTCTCCACCGCCGAGATGGTCGAGGCCTTCGACGTCACCCGGGTCAGCGCCAACCCGGCCCGCTTCGACGTCAGGAAGGCCGAGGCGATCAACGCCACCCACGTCCGCGAGCTGCCGGTGGAGGAGTACGTCGCCCGCGTGGTGCCCTTCCTCGCCGGCGCCGGGCTGGTCACCGACCCGCCGACGGCCGAGCAGGACCGGGTGCTGCGCGCGATCGCCCCGATGGCGCAGGAGCGGACGGTCGTCCTCTCCGACGCCGTCGGCCTGCTCGGCTTCCTCTTCACCGAGGAGGTGGCCGTCGACCCGGCCGCGGCGGCCAAGAACCTGCGCCCCGACGACGGCGCGGTGCTCGACGCGGCGGCCGGCGCGCTGCGCGACCTGGCCGACTGGAGCGCCGCCGGCATCGAGCAGGCGCTCAAGGCCGCGCTGGTCGAGGGCCTGGGCCGCAAGCCGCGGCAGGCGTTCGGGCCGGTGCGGGTGGCGGTGAGCGGCCGCACGGTGTCCCCGCCGCTGTACGAGTCGATCGAGCTGCTCGGCCGCGAGCGCACGCTGGCCCGGCTGGCGGCGGCCCGCGCGGCGACGGGGGGCACGACGGGGGACACGGCGGGGTGACCGTCCCGCCCTGGGGACCGCCGCCCCCGGACCGCCCGCCGGCCCCGGAGGACGAGCCCTACACCGGCCCGCCGCCCACCGGCCCGTACGGGGCGCCGCCGCAGGTCCCGGGCACGCCGTACGGGGCGGCTCCGTGGGCGCCGGCCGGGGGAGGAGGGGCCGGGCCGGTGCCCTGGCCGCTGGGTCCCGTGGCGCTGCCGCCGGGACCGCACGGCCCGGCCGGGCACGGCCCGTTCCCGCCCGGCCCCCTCCCGCACGGCCCGTTCCCGCCCGGTCCCCACCCGCACGCCCCGTTCCCGTCCGCGCCCCTCCCTCCCGGCGTCGCGCTGGCCCCGCCGCCCGGGACGCCGCCGCACGACGTGCCGCAGCCCTACCTGCTCGCGATGCGCGCGCGGGACTGGGGCTGGTGGCGGCCGGTGCTGGGCCTGCTGCTGTTCACCGTCGCCTACGGGGTCGCGGCGTTCGTCGTGGTCCTCGCCGTGCTGCTCACCGGCGTCACGCCGGACCTGCAGCTGCTCGACCTGGTCGACCCCGGCGTGCTGCTGCTCACCAACCTCTCGCTGATCGTCGCGATCCCCATCGTCTGGCTGGCGTGGGTGGCCGCCCACGGCATGGCGCCGGGGTGGTCGTCGTCGGTGCTCGCCCGGCTGCGCTGGCGGCTGTTCGCGCCGCTCACCCTCCGGGCGCTGGGCACCCTCGGCGTCGGCATCGCGCTGTCGGTCGTCCTCGGCTACCTGTTCGACGACGGCGAGGTCACCGGCCCGGTCGACGACCTGGCCTGGCTGCTGCTGGTCGTGGTCCTCACCACGCCGCTGCAGTCGGCGGCCGAGGAGTACGTCTTCCGCGGCTACCTGAGCCAGGCGATCGCCGGCTGGATCCGCGACCCGCGCGCCGGCGCCGTGGTGGCCGCGGTGGTCACCGCCGCGCTGTTCTCGCTGGCCCACGCGCCGGGCGACGTCGTCACCTTCCTCGACCGGTTCGCCTTCGGGCTGGCCGCCTCGGCAGTGGTCTTCCTCACCGGCGGCCTCGAGGCGGCGATCGTGCTGCACGCGGTCAACAACGTGCTGGTGTTCCTCCTGGCCGGGACCCTGGGCGAGGACGTCGCCACGGAGGAGGTCCCGGCCGGCGTCGGGCTGCTGTACCTGCTGGTCACGCTCGTGTCGATGGGCGCCTACGTCGCGCTCGTGGCCGCCTCCCGCCGCCGGCTGCGGTTCGAGATCCTGACCGGGGCGCTGGACCTGCGCGTCCCGGCCGTCGACCCGCGGACCGGGGGGTGGTGACACGGGCTCCGGGAACGTCGGGTATCGTCTTCCCCGGCGCCGCGAGGTGCCCGCCAACACCTTGGGGTATGGGGTAATTGGCAGCCCGACGGATTCTGGCTCCGTTAGTCTAGGTTCGAGTCCTGGTACCCCAGCGAGGAAGCACCACCTCCTCAACAGCACGACCCGCACCACCGCACGGCCCCGTCGTCTAGCGGCCCAGGACGCCGCCCTCTCACGGCGGTAGCGAGGGTTCGAATCCCTTCGGGGCTACAGCGCAGCGAGAGCCCCCGGTCACCGACCGGGGGCTCTCGCCGTTCCCAGGGCCGGTCGCCCGGACCCGGTCGCGGGTGCCGGTGCGGGGCGTGGCAGGATGGATCTCGTCCGGCCCCGTCGTCTAGCGGTCCAGGACGCCGCCCTCTCACGGCGGTAGCGAGGGTTCGAATCCCTTCGGGGCTACAGCGCAGCAGGGCCCCCGGCCACCCGGCCGGGGGCCCTGCGCCGTTCCCGGCCCCCGAGTGGCCCATGATCGCGAGCGGACGTAGCGTTCCCAGGGCCCCATCCCGGGCCGGGAACGGAGGCGGACCTGGTGATCCGGACCAGTCGACGGCTGGCCGACGGCCGCGAGATCGTCTACTTCGACGCGGACGGCACGCCCGCCCGCGTCGCCGAGGACACCCGCGACCTGCCGCCCGTCGGCACCCACTCGCAGCTGCGCCGGGACGCGCTGCTCGGCGAGTGGGTCGTGATCGCCGCCCACCGGCAGACGCGCACCTTCCTGCCGCCGGCCGACCAGTGCCCGCTGTGCCCGTCGCGGCCCGGCCGGCCCACCGAGGTGCCCGAGGCCGACTACCAGGTCGCCGTCTTCGAGAACCGCTTCCCGTCGCTGTCGACCGCGGTCGACCGCGACGTGCCGCCCACCGCGCCCGGGGCCCCGCTGGCCGAGCTGCGCCCCGGGTTCGGCCGCTGCGAGGTGGTGCTGTTCACCAGCGACCACGACCAGCACTTCGCCGGGCTGGGCCGCGACCGCGCGCGGCTGGTGATCGACGTCTGGGCCGACCGCACCGCGGAGCTCGGTGGCATCGACGGCGTCGAGCAGGTCTTCTGCTTCGAGAACTCCGGCGAGGAGATCGGGGTGACGCTGTCGCACCCCCACGGGCAGATCTACGCCTACCCGTTCGTGACCCCGCGGGTGGAGAAGGTGCTCGCCTCGGTGCGCCGGCACCGCGAGGAGACCGGCGGGGACCTGTTCGCCGAGGTCGTGGAGTCCGAGCGCACCGGGCCGCGGGTGGTGGCGGCGAACGAGCACTGGGTGGCCTTCGTCCCGGCCGCGGCGCGCTGGCCCTACGAGGTGCAGCTGTTCCCCACCCGCCGGGTGCCCGACCTGCCCGCCCTCGACGACGCGCAGCGGGACGCGCTGGCCGAGGTCTACCTCGACGTCCTCGGCCGCTTCGCGCACCGCATGGACACCCCGATGCCCTACATCGCCGCGTGGAACCAGGCGCCGGTGCGCACCGGGCGGGAGGACTGGTGGCTGCACCTGCAGCTGTTCTCGCTGCGCCGCGCGCCGGGCAAGCTCAAGTACCTGGCGGGCTCGGAGTCGGGGATGGGCGCGTTCATCACCGACACCAACCCCGAGGACGTCGCCGAGCAGCTGCGGAACGTGGTGGTCCCGTGAGCGGGCTGCCCACCGACGAGGAGGCCGCGGCCCGCGCCGTCGCCGCGTTCACCGAGCGGTTCGGCGCCGCGCCCGAGGGCGTCTGGGCCGCGCCCGGGCGGGTCAACGTCATCGGCGAGCACACCGACTACAACGGCGGGCACGTGCTGCCGGTCGCCCTGCCGCACACCACCCGGGCCGCGGTCGCCCGCCGCGACGACGGCCGGCTCGTCCTCGTCTCCGCCCAGCACCCCGGCGCGGACGCCGACGTCGCGGTCGCCGACCTCGAGCCGGGCACCCCGGGGGGCTGGGCCGGCTACCCGGCCGGCGTCGTCCACCAGCTGCGCGAGGCGGTGCCCGGGGGCCTGAGCCTGCTGGTCGACGGCGACGTCCCGGCCGGCGCGGGGCTGTCGTCGTCGGCGGCGCTGGAGTGCGCCGTCGCCGTGGCCCTGCGCGACCTGCTGGACCTGGATCTCGGCCCGGACGAGCTGGTCGACGTCGCCCGGCGGGCCGAGAACGACTTCGTCGGCGCGCCCACCGGGATCCTCGACCAGTCCGCGTCGGTGCTGTGCACCGCCGGGCACGCGCTGCACCTGGACACCCGCGACCGCGGCAGCGAGCAGGTGCCCCTCGACCTCGAGGCGGCGGGCCTGGCGCTGCTGGTGGTCGACTCGGGCACCACCCACAGCCACGCCGACGGCGGCTACGGCGACCGGCGCCGCGAGTGCGAGGAGGCCGCCCGGCGGCTGGCCGTCGGCCTGCTCTGCGAGGCGCCCGGCGTCGACGCCCTCGCGCCGCTGGACGACGGCACCGGGCGCGGCGCGCTGCTGCTGCGCCGGGCCCGCCACGTGGTCACCGAGGACGCCCGCGTCGCGGAGGTCGTCGGCCTGCTGCGGGCCGGCGGCGACCCGCGGGAGGTCGGCCCGGTGCTCACCGCCGGGCACGCCTCGCTGCGCGACGACTTCGAGGTGTCGGTGCCCGAGCTCGACGCGATCGTCGAGACGGCGCTGGCCGCCGGGGCGCACGGTGCGCGCATGGTGGGCGGCGGCTTCGGCGGGAGCGCGGTCGCGCTCGTCGACGCCGCGGCCGTCGACGACGTCGCCGCCGCCGTCACCGGGCGCGCCGGCGCCACCCGTTCCTACGTCGTGGTCCCCTCCGCGGGGGCCCGCCGCCTGTCCTGACCTGACCCGAGGGAGGCCCGAGTGGACGACCTGAGACTGGACGCGGGGTTCGTCGACTACCTGCTGGTGGCCGTCTACTTCGCCGTCGTGCTGATGATCGGCGCCGCCGCCCGCCGGCGGGTGTCCGACAGCCTGGACTTCTTCCTGTCGGGCCGCTCGCTGCCCGCCTGGATCACCGGCCTGGCGTTCATCTCCGCCAACCTGGGCGCGGTCGAGATCGTCGGGATGTCGGCCAACGGCGCGCAGTACGGCATGAGCACCGTGCACTACTTCTGGATCGGCGCGGTCCCGGCCATGCTGTTCCTGGGCGTGGTGATGATGCCCTTCTACTACGGGTCGAAGGTCCGCAGCGTCCCGGAGTTCATGCGCCGCCGGTTCGGCACCGGCGCCCACCTGGTCAACGCGCTCAGCTTCGCCACCGCGCAGATCCTCATCGCCGGCATCAACCTGTTCCTGCTCGCCACGATCGTCAACGCCCTGCTCGGCTGGCCGCTGTGGGTGTCGCTGATCGTCGCGGCGGCCGTGGTGCTCAGCTACATCACCCTCGGCGGGCTGTCGGCGGCGATCTACAACGAGGTCCTGCAGTTCTTCGTCATCGTCGCCGCGCTGCTGCCGCTGACCCTCATCGGCCTGCACCGCGTCGGCGGCGTCGGCGGTCTGGTCGACAAGGTCACCGACGCCGGACGCGCCGAGGAGCTCAGCTCGTGGCCGGCCACGGAGCTCTCCGGCATCGAGAACCCGGTCCTGTCGGTCATCGGCATCGTCTTCGGCCTCGGGTTCGTGCTGTCGTTCGGCTACTGGACGACGAACTTCGTCGAGGTCCAGCGGGCCATGGCGACCAAGTCGATGTCCGCGGCGCGCAGCACGCCGGTCATCGGGTCCTTCCCGAAGATGTTCGTGCCGTTCATCGTGGTGGTCCCGGGCATCATCGCCACGGTCCTGGTGCCGGAGGTCATCGAGGCCCGGGCCACCGCCGACGCGGAGTTCGACTACAACAACGCGCTGCTCATGCTGATCCGCGACACCCTGCCCAACGGCCTGCTCGGTGTCGCGCTCGCCGGCCTGCTGGCGGCCTTCATGGCCGGCATGGCGGCCAACATCTCCGCCTTCAACACGGTCTTCAGCTACGACCTGTGGCAGCAGTACGTGAAGAAGGACCGGCCCGACCACTACTACCTGGTCGTGGGCCGGTGGGCGACCGTCGGCGCCACCGTGGCCGCCATCGGGACGGCGATCATCGCGTCGGGCTACACGAACCTGATGGACTACCTGCAGACGCTGTTCGGCTTCTTCAACGCCCCGCTGTTCGCCACGTTCATCCTCGGCATGTTCTGGAAGCGGATGACGGCGACGGCCGGCTGGGCGGGCCTGGTGTCCGGGACGCTGGCCGCGGTCACCGTCGCCTTCCTCAGCGAGGACGCGTTCGGGGCGGCGTCGCTGGGTGTGCTCCCCATCAGCGGCCAGGGCGCGAGCTTCGTCGCCGCGAGCGCCGCGTTCCTCGTCGACATCGTGGTCAGCGTCGTGGTCAGCCAGGTCACCGCGCCCAAGCCGGTGGCCCAGCTCGCCGGGCTCGTCTACTCCGAGACCCCGAAGGAGCAGCGGACCGACCCCGACGCGCACCGGCTGCCCTGGTACCAGTCGCCGACCAAGCTCGCCGGCATCTCGCTGGTGATGGTCATCATCCTCAATGTCATCTTCCGCTGACGGCAGGAGTCCGGTCATGAGCAGCAGCACCTCGCGCTCCGGCGCTCCGGCGCACCAGGCGGGCGCGTTCGACGTCCGCAACGTCATCGCCGCACTCATCGGCTTCTACGGCGTCGTGCTGGTCCTCGCGGGCCTGTTCGGGAACTCGCCGGCCGAGCAGGAGAAGACCGGTGACGTCAACGCCAACCTGTGGGCGGGCCTGGCCATGATCGTGTTCGCGGCCGCGTTCGCGCTGTGGTCGCGGCTGCGCCCCATCGTCGTCGAGGCCCCGCCGGACCGGCAGGACCCCGAGGACGACGGCAGCGGCCGTACGGTCCCCGGGCACTGACCCCTCGGGCCCGCCGTCCCCACGGACGGCGGGCCCGGGCGCCGCTCAGCAGAGCAGCGCGGCGGCCACCGACTCCAGGTTGCCGCAGACCTCCACGGAGGGCGGGACCCCGCCGGTGTCCTCGACGGCGGGTTCGGCCGGGGGCGTCGTCCCGGTCACGGGCTCGTCGCTGCTCAGCTGCACGAGCAGGACGATGCCCACGGTGACGGCGGCCGCCATGAGGACGGCGATGACGGCGATGAGCATGCGGTGCGTGGCGGCCCACGCGCCGGCCGGGTGGTGGACGGGCACGGTCATCGGGAGCCCCTCTCCGGGTGCGGCCGTGCCGCCCCTGAGGCGCCGGTCCCGGGCGTGGCACACCCGGGGACGACGACGCTGCACCTCCGCCGCGACAGGCGGAATACGTCAGAGTGCGTATCCCGCGGGCGCGGCCGGGCGGCCTAGCGTGACCGGCACGGCCGACGGGGGGTCCGCCATGGCCACCGGGCACCTGCGCGCGCGGGACGCCGAGGACCTGCTCGCCCTGCTCCGGGCGGCGCGGTCCCTGGACCCCGGGCCCGTGCTGCCCTGGGGGCTGCTCGAGGGGTTGCTGCGCCTGGTCCCCGCGGACCTCGACCTGACCTGCCGGCTGGTCGACCACCGGGACCTGCGGACCGTCGTCGTCCAGGGTGTGCTGGCCGACGGGACGCGCGGTGTCGAGCGCGCCGGTGAGGACGCGCTGACGGGCCCCTCCGGCCGGCTGCGCTCCCCGCTGCTCGGGCCGCGGCCCCAGCGCGCGCTCCGGCGCGTCCTGTCCGCCGCGGACCACCACCCGGGCGACGGCGGCGGCCCGCTGTACCCCGAGGTGACCACCGACGTGCCCGGCGAGCTCGTGCTGCCGCTGCGGGCGCCGCTCGGCGAGCTGCCGGCCCTGCTGTTCCTCCGGTCCGACGGCACCCCGTTCGGCGCGCGGGACCGGCGGCTGCTGGAGCTGGCCCGTCCGCACCTGCTGGAGCTGTGGCTGGACGCCGAGCACCGCCGGGCGGGCGTGCCGCGGCTGACCGCGCGCGAGTGGGAGGTGCTCGGTCTGGCCGGCGCGGGGCTGTACGCCGAGGAGATCGCCGCGGCCCTGCGCATCGCCGTCGGCACGGTGCGCAAACACGCCGAGCACATCCGGGAGAAGTGCGGGACCCACACCGTCGCCGAGGCGGCCGCCCGGTGCCTGCCGTACGGGCCGGGACCGGGTCAGCCGGTCGTGCGGTGGGGCGGCTGACCCGGTCCCGGAGCCGTCGGCGGAACGGGGTGGTCAGCAGATCGGCTTGGCCAGGACGATCGTCATCGCGCCGGGCAGGGTGCACGGGTCGTCGGCCGGGGTCTCCGGGACCGGCACCGGTGCGGCCGGGGCGGGGTCGTCGGCACCGGTCAGCAGCACCGTCAGGGTGACGGCCGCGGCGACGGCGAGGGTGGCCGCGATCGCGAACAGGACGAGCAGGGAGCGGTGGGCGGCGGCCCAGGCGGCGGCCGGGCCGTGGGTGGCGGTGGTCATCGGGAGGCCTCTCCGGTGCGGTACGGGACCGCCCTGGGATGCGCTGGTCCCGGCGGTTCGTGGCCGGGGAGGCTGACGCTCCGCCGGCGCAGGTCCGGGCGGAATACGCCGCGGGGCGTATCCCGGGGACCGGCGGGCGGCCCAGGGTCGGGGCCACCGGCCGGCGGCGGGAGCTCCCATGGGCAGCGGCCACCTGCGCGAGGGCGACCCGGACGCCCTGCTCGACGTGCTGGCGACGGCGTGGCACGACGACCCGGGGCCGGTGTTCCCGTGGGCGCTCCTCGACGGACTGCTGCGGCTGGTCCCGTGCGACGTCGACCTGAGCTACCAGGTGCACGACGTCCGGGACCGGCAGTCGCTCCTGCTGCAGGGCGTGATGCCCGACGGGACCCGCGGCTTCCTCACCCTCGAGCCGCAGGACCCCGACGAGGACCGCTTCTGGCAGCTGTGGTGGACGTCGACGTGCAGCTGGCCGCAGCGCACCGGCGACCTGCGCAGCGTCGTCCACACCGGTGACTTCTTCCCCACCGACCGGGCCCGCCTGGCCGACCCGATGCACGCCGAGGTGCTGACGGGGTGCACGGCGGAGCTGATGGTGTCGCTGCCCGCGCCGCCCGGCGAGGCGCGCCGCCTGCTGTTCAACCGCTGGGACCGGCCCTTCACCGAGCGGGACCGGTCGCTGCTCGAGCTGGGCCGCCCGCACGTCCTGGAGCTGCTGCTCGACGGGGAGCGGCGGCGGGCCGGCGTCCCGCCGCTGACGCCCCGGGAGTGGGAGGTGCTGGCGCTGTTCGGAGCCGGCCTGTCGCGGGAGGAGGTGGCCGGCGCGCTGTGGCTGTCGGTGGGCACCGTGCGCAAGCACGCCGAGCACATCCGGGAGAAGTGCGGGACCCACACCGTCGCCGAGGCGGCCGCCCGCGCGCTGCCGCACGCGCCGTCGTCGGTGGTGCGCCGGCTCAGTCGTCCAGGACGGTGACCGGCACCCGCTGCACGAGGTTGTTGGCCATGCCCTGGCGGTTCCACGGCTGCTCGACCGGCTGCGGGCCCTCGGCGTCGGCGGCGCGCACGACCAGCTCGTACCCGCCGGGCTCCGCGTCCCAGGTGCAGGTCCAGGCCCGCCACGCGTGCGGGTGCGCGGGGTCGGCCGGCGCGAGGGCGGCCGGGGTCCAGGTGGCCCCGCCGTCGGTGCTCACCTCGACGGCGGTCAGCGGGGCGCGGCCGGACCACGCCCGGCCGGTGAGCGTCACGGGGCCGGGCCGCAGGAACCGCTCGCGGGTCATGAAGTCGGGGAAGCCGGGCGGGGCCAGCAGGGCCCGCGGGGCGATCCGGGTGACCGGCACCCCGGCCTCGTGCACCTCGGTCTTCAGCCGGTAGGCGGCCGCGTTCTGGAACCCGTCGAAGGGGTGCTCGAGCACCTCGACCCGGGTCAGCCACTTCACGTGCGCCATGCCGTACCAGCCGGGCACCAGCAGCCGCAGCGGCGCCCCGTGCTGGGGCGGCAGGGGAGCGCCGTTCACGGCCCACACCAGCAGCACGTCGGGACGCAGCGCCTCGGCCAGCGGCAGGCCGCGGGCGTAGTCCTGCTCGACGCCGCGCTCGACCCCGTGGTCGGCGCCGGTGAAGGCGACGTCGACCGCGGCGGGGGAGACGCCGGCCTCCTCCAGCAGCGGTGCCAGCGGCGTGCCGGTCCACTCGGCGTTGCCAACGGCCTCGAGCAGCCACGGCTGGCTCACCGGGCGGGGCTCGAGCCGGGCGCGGCCGTTGCCGGCGCACTCGAGCAGCACCCGTGAGGTGACCGCCGGCCGGCGGCGCAGGTCGTCGAGGTCCAGCCGCAGCGGCCGCTCGACCGCGCCGGTGACCTCCAGCCGCCAGGTCGCCGGGTCGACCGCGGGGATGTCGTAGTGGGTGAGCACGTAGTGGAGGCCCGGCGGCGTGACGTCGTAGCGCAGCGCCTCGAGCGGCAGGCCGTGGTTGCGGGTGGCCAGCGCCAGCTCGTCCAGGCCGATGCCCTCACCGGGCCCGGCGATCCGGGCGCGCCCGCGCTGCCGGGGCTCCGTGGCGGTCATGCGGGCAGTCTCCGCCCCGCCGCGGGCGCGGTGAACCCCTCACCCGGCCGCGCGGGCGATCGCCGCCGCCGTCTCCAGGACGGCGCCGACCACCTCGGGGCTCGGCCGGCGGCCCAGCCGCTCGACCGGGCCGGAGATCGACACCGCGCCGAGCACGGTGCCCGCCGGGTCGCGCACCGGCGCCGACAGCGAGGCGACGCCGGCCTCGCGCTCGGCCACGCTGTGCGCCCACCCGCGCCGGCGGACGTCGAGCAGCGTGCGGGCGGTGAAGCTGGCCTGCGGCAGCAGCGGCGTGACCTCCTCCGGCGGCGCGAAGGCCAGCAGCGCGTGCGCCGCCGACCCCGCCGTCATGGGCAGCCGCGCGCCCACCGGCACGGTGTCGCGCAGGCCGTGCGCCCGCTCGGCGGCGGCGACGCACACCCGCGACCCGCCCTCGCGCACGTAGAACTGGGCGCTCTCCCCGCTGGCGTCGCGCAGCGCCGGGAGGTGCCGGCCGGCGACCCGGGCGAGGTCGGCGCTGCCGTGGCTGAGCTCGGCCAGGGCGGGACCAGGCGCCCAGGTCCCCGCCGGCGTCCGCCGGAGCAGGCGGTGGCCCTCGAGCGCGACGGCCAGCCGGTGGGCGGTCGCCCGCGGCAGGTCGGTGCGCGCAACGAGGTCGGCGAGCGACGCCGGCTCCTGCGCGACGGCGCGGAGGATGGCCACTGCTTTGTCCAGAACGGCGACGGGGTTAGGCTGTCCCACACAGCGATACTCCCATCCCACAGAATGAGACGCCACCGTGGGATGACCCCGACCGGGAGGGACCCCGTGCCGAAGACCCTGGCGGAGAAGGTCTACGACGCCCACGTCGTGCGCAGTGCCGCGGGCGAGCCGGACCTGCTCTACATCGACCTGCACCTCGTGCACGAGGTCACCAGCCCGCAGGCGTTCGACGGGCTCCGGGCCGCCGGCCGCCGCGTGCGCCGGCCCGAGCTCACCATGGCCACCGAGGACCACAACGTCCCCACGCTCGACGTCCTCGCGCCGATCGCCGACCCGGTCAGCCGGGCGCAGGTCGAGGCGCTGCGGAGGAACGCGGCGGAGTTCGGCATCCGGCTGGCCCCGATGGGCGACCGCGACCAGGGCATCGTGCACGTCATCGGCCCGCAGCTCGGGCTGACCCAGCCGGGCACGACGATCGTCTGCGGCGACAGCCACACCTCGACGCACGGCGCGTTCGGCGCGCTGGCGTTCGGCATCGGCACCAGCGAGGTCGAGCACGTCCTGGCCACCCAGACGCTGCCGCAGCACCGGCCGAAGCAGATGGCGGTCACGGTGAACGGGCAGCTGCCCGAGGGCGTGTCGTCGAAGGACGTCATCCTCGCCGTCATCGCGCGGATCGGCACGAACGGCGCCGCGGGCCACGTCATCGAGTACCGCGGCAGCGCCGTCGAGGCGCTGTCGATGGAGGCCCGGATGACGATCTGCAACATGTCGATCGAGGCCGGCGCCCGCGCCGGGATGATCGCCCCCGACGAGACGACGTTCGCCTACCTGCAGGGCCGCCCGCACGCCCCGCAGGGCGCCGACTGGGACGCCGCCGTCGCCCACTGGCGGACGCTGCGCACCGACGAGGGCGCCGTCTTCGACACCGAGGTGGTCCTCGACGCCGCCGAGCTGTCGCCGTTCGTCACCTGGGGCACCAACCCCGGCCAGGGCCTGCCGCTGACCGGGCGGGTGCCCGACCCGGCCGAGTTCGCCGACGACAACGAGCGCCGCGCCGCCGAGCAGGCGCTGGCCTACATGGGGCTCACGCCGGGCACGCCGTTGCGCGAGATCGAGGTGGACACCGTCTTCCTCGGCTCGTGCACCAACGGCCGGATCGAGGACCTGCGCACCGCCGCCGAGCTGCTGCGCGGGAAGAAGATCGACGCCAACACCCGGATGCTCGTCGTCCCCGGGTCGATCGGGGTCAAGCAGCAGGCCGAGGCCGAGGGTCTGGACCGGGTCTTCACCGAGGCCGGCGCCGAGTGGCGCGGTGCCGGGTGCTCGATGTGCCTGGGCATGAACCCCGACCAGCTCAAGCCGGGCGAGCGGTCGGCGTCGACCAGCAACCGCAACTTCCAGGGCCGGCAGGGCAAGGGCGGGCGCACCCACCTGGTGTCGCCGTCCGTGGCCGCCGCCACCGCGCTCACCGGCCGGCTGACCGCCCCCGCCGACCTGGCCGACCTCGAGACCGCTGGAGTCTGAGCCCGATGCAGCCCTTCACCACGCACACCGGCACCGCGGCCCCGCTGCGCCGCAGTGCCGTCGACACCGACCAGATCATCCCGGCCGAGTACCTGAAGCGGATCACCCGCACCGGGTTCGAGGACGGCCTGTTCGTCGCCTGGCGCACCAACGAGCCGGACTTCGTGCTCAACCAGCCGCACCACGCCGACGCCTCGGTCCTGGTCGCCGGCCCCGACTTCGGCACCGGCTCCTCGCGGGAGCACGCCTGCTGGGCGCTGCTCGACGGCGGCTTCCGCGTCGTGATCAGCTCGCGGTTCGCCGACATCTTCCGCAACAACTCGACCAAGTCGGGCCTGCTCACCGTCGTCCTGCCGCAGGCCGACGTCGAGGCGCTGTGGCAGGCGGTCGAGGCCGACCCGGCGCTGCCGGTGACGGTCGACCTGCAGGCCAAGACGGTCACCTACGGCGACACCACGGTGCCGTTCGAGGTCGACGACTACGTCCGCTGGCGCCTGCTGGAGGGGCTGGACGACGTCGGCCTCACCGAACGCCACCTGGCCGACGTCGAGGCCTACGAGGCGCAGCGCCCGTCCTGGCTGCCCAAGGCGCTCCCGGCCCTCCCTGCCTGACGCCCGCCGGCCCCGGCGCCCCTCAGGCGGGGGCGTCGGGGTCGGGGCCGAGGTCGCGGTAGTAGTCGGCGAGCAGCGCGCCGGGGCGCCCGCCGAGCGCCCACACGCTGCCCTTGGCCGCCGGGGGGTACAGCCGCCCGGCGACGCCCTCCCAGCGGACGCCGAGGCTCATCAGCACCGACGGGATCGCCCCGCCCTGGCTGCACACCACGGCGACCCCGGCGCCCTCCCGCGGCTCCAGCAGCCGCTCGACGGCGGCCAGGCCCGCCTGCGGGTCGGCGGCGAACTCCTCCTCGCCGAGCTCCGGCAGGTCGCGCACGGGCAGCCCGGTCCGCTCGCCCAGCGGCTCCAGGGTCTGCCGGCAGCGCACCCGGGCGGCGGTGAGCAGCTCGACCGGCCCGAACGCCGGCAGGACGTCGGCCAGCTGCCGCGCCTGCCGCCACCCCTTGGTGTCCAGCGGCCGCTCGTCGTCGGGGCCGTCCCAGTCGCTGCGGCTGCCGGCCTTGGCGTGGCGCACCAGCAGCACCGACGGCGCCCGCGGGACGTCGGCGCGGGTCAGGTCGGCCAGCACCCGCCGGTCGTGCTCGTGGGTGACCAGCGCGGCGGCCGCGCCGAGCGGCAGCCAGCGCAGCTCGTCCACCTCGTCGTTGGGCTCGAACGGGTGCTCGGTGCCGACCGCCTGCATGAGCCAGTAGTCCACGTGCTTGGGCCCGGCGGCCACCTCGTAGCGGGTGCGCAGGCTGCGGCGGCCCACCACCACCTGCAGGCCGGTCTCCTCGACGACCTCCCGCACCGCCGCGGCCAGGGCGTTCTCCCCGGCGTCGAGCTTGCCCTTGGGCAGCGACCAGTCGTCGTAGCGCGGCCGGTGCACGAGCGCGGCCTCGACGCCGCCGTCGCCGGCCGGCCGCCAGACCACCCCGCCGGCGGCCGCGACGACGGCCGTGCGCTCAGCCGGCATGCTCGGTCACCCGGTGCATGAGGGCGGCCTGGTAGTCCCGGGACCCGATGCGGGCCCAGTGGCCCTCGGGGCCGAGCTCCCAGCAGCGCACGCCGGGGGCCATGGCGGCGTCGAACACCGCCTGCAGCTCCCGCTGGGCGGGGTCGTCGCACACGCGCAGCAGCACCTCGACCCGGCGGTCGAGGTTGCGGTGCATGAGGTCGGAGCTGCCGATCCACCACTCCGGCTCACCCGCGTTGGCGAACGACATGACCCGCGAGTGCTCGAGGAAGCGGCCCACGATCGAGCGCACCCGGACGGTCTCGCTCAGCCCGGGGACGCCCGGGCGCAGCGCGCAGATGCCGCGGATGAACAGCTCCACCGGCACCCCGGCGCGGGAGGCCTCGTAGAGCGCGTCGATGACCTGCTCGTCGACCAGCGAGTTCACCTTGAACCGGATGCCGGACGGGCGGCCCTCGGCGGCGTGCCGCGCCTCCCGGCGGATCTTCTCCACCAGCCCGGCGCGGACGCCGTGCGGTGCCACCATCAGCTGCCGGTAGGTGGTCTGCCGCGAGTAGCCGGTGAGCACGTTGAACAGGTCGGTGAGGTCGGCGCCCACCCGCGGGTCGGCGGTGAGGATGCCGAGGTCCTCGTAGAGCCGCGCCGTCTTCGGGTTGTAGTTGCCGGTGCCGATGTGGCAGTAGCGGCGGATCACGCCGCTCTCCCGGCGCACCACCAGCGCCGTCTTGCAGTGCGTCTTCAGCCCGACCAGGCCGTAGACGACGTGGCAGCCGGCCCGCTCCAGCGACCGGGCCCAGCTGATGTTCGCCTCCTCGTCGAAGCGCGCCTTCACCTCGACCAGGACGACCACCTGCTTGCCGAGCTCCGCGGCGGTGATCAGCGCGTTGACGATGGGGGAGTCCCCGGAGGTGCGGTACAGCGTCTGCTTGATCGCCAGCACGTGCGGGTCCTCGGCGGCCTGCTCGATGAAGCGCTGCACGCTCGTGGCGAACGAGTGGTACGGGTGGTGGACCAGCACGTCGCCCTCGCGCAGCGTGGCGAACACGCTCATCGGCGTCTCGCCCTCGGACAGCCGCGGGTGGGTGGCCGGCACGAACGGCTCGTCCTTGAGCTCGGGACGGTCGATGTCGTACAGCGCCCACAGCGAGGCCAGGTCGAGCAGCCCGGGCACGGTGACGACGTCGTGCGGGCTGACCTCGAGCTCGGAGACGAGGACGTCGAGGATCTGCGGGTCCATCGTCTCGGTGACCTCGAGCCGGACCGCGGGGCCGAACCGGCGGCGGGCGAGCTCGCGCTCGAGGGCCTGCAGCAGGTCCTCGTCGCGGTCCTCCTCCACCTCGAGGTCGGCGTTGCGCGTGACCCGGAACAGGTGGTGGTCGATCACGTCGAGGCCGGGGAAGAGCAGCGACAGGTGCGCGGCGATGAGGTCCTCGAGGGGCAGGAACGTCGCCTGCGCGTCGACCGGCCCCACCGGCACGAACCGCGGCACGTTGTTGGGCACCTTGAGCCGGGCGAAGCGCGGCGCGCCGGACTCCGGGTCGCGCACCACGACGGCGAGGTTGAGCGACAGGCCGCTGATGTAGGGGAACGGGTGCGCCGGGTCGACGGCCAGCGGGGTGAGGACCGGGAACACCTGGTCACGGAAGTACTCGCGCAGCCGCCGGGTCTCGGTCTCGGCGAGGTCGTCCCAGTGCACGATCCGGATGCCCTCGGCCTCCAGCCGTGGCGTGACGTCCTGCTCGAAGCACACGGCGTGCCGGTGCACCAGCTCCTGGGTCCGCTCGGTGACCCGGGCCAGCTGCTCGCGGATGGTCAGCCCGTCGGGGGAGCGGACGGTCAGCCCGGTGCTCTGCCGCCGCTTCAGCCCGGCGATGCGCACCATGTAGAACTCGTCGAGGTTGCCGGCGAAGATCGCGAGGAACTTGACCCGCTCCAGCAGCGGCATCGAGGCGTCCTCGGCCAGCTCGAGCACCCGCGCGTTGAAGTCCAGCCAGGACAGCTCCCGGTTGAGGAAGCGGTCCACGGGCAGCGGGGGCTGCTCGGCGGGCGCGGGGGTCTCGGGCCCGGTGGTCGGGGACGTCGTCTCGGCTGCCACCCGTTCATCGTGCCCCACGCACGTGAACGACCGGTGCCGTTCCGCGGCACCGGTCAGGCGGCCGGGCGGGGCAGCCGCGGCAGCAGCGCCGCCGTCGCCGTCCCGACGCCGAGGCCGGCGGCCGCGGCCAGGTCCGCAGGCGTGTCGACGTCGCGGCGCAGCCCCGGCCAGTCGCCGTCGAGGGGCACCGCGCCCGCGGCGGCGTGCGCGGCGGCGGAGTCCCGGCCGAACCGCGGGTCCAGGGGCACGCCGGCCGCGGTGAGCAGGGTGGTGCCGGTGCCCGCGGCGTCGGCGACGAAGCAGCGCGGCGCCGCCGCGGCCGCGGCCAGGGCGGCGGCCAGCTCCACCGGCCGCAGCGCCGGCAGGTCCGACGACAGGGCGGCGACGGGGTCCCCGCCGCCGGCCCGGGCGCCGTGGGCGAGCGCCGGGTTGAGCCCGCGGTCGGGCTCGTCGGGCACCGTGCGCGCGCCGAGCGCCCGGACGGTGGCGGCCGCGCGCTCGTCGTCGGTCACGACGACGACGTCGGCCACCGTGGGGCAGGCGCGGGCCGCGGCGACGGTGTCGGCCAGCAGCGCGAGCACCAGGTCCGCGTGCAGCCCCGGACCGCCGCCGGTCAGCGGCACGAGGCGGGTCTTGGCCGCGGACAGCCGCTTCGCCGGGACGACCAGGGACCACCGCACGGCACCATGTGAGCACACCGCCGCGGCCCGCCGCGGACGCCGGGAGGACCCCGGTGCGCACCCGGGCCGGCCGGAGGGTCGATCATGTGCCGGTCGTCACGACCGAGCGGAGGTGTGCCGGTGACCGAGGAGCAGTCCTCCGGGACCACTGCGGTACAGCGGCGCGCGCTGCACGAGCGCGGCCGGCTGCCGTGGTCGCTGAAGCTGGCGGTCGCGCTCATCTACCCGACCACGTCGCTGGTGTTCCGGCTGCGCTACCGGGACGGCGACCGGCTGCCGCGCACCGGGCCGGTGCTGCTGGTGGCCAACCACGTGTCGGTGCTGGACCCGCTGGCCTGCGCGCGGCTGGTCTACGACAACGGGCGGGTGCCGCACTTCCTGGCCAAGCAGGCGGTGTTCAAGGGCGTCGTCGGCAAGATCCTCCGGCACGCCGGGCAGATCCCGGTGGCCCGCGGCTCCGCCGACGCCCGCGGCTCCCTGGCCGCCGCGGCGGCCGACCTGGAGGCGGGCAACGTCGTCGTGATCTACCCCGAGGGCTCGGTGACCCGCGACCCCGACTGGTGGCCGATGCAGGCGCGCACCGGCGTCGCGCGGCTGGCGCTGACCACCGACGCGGTGGTGCTGCCGGTGGCCCAGTGGGGCCCGCACCGGGTGCACGACTACCACACGAAGAAGCTGCACCTGCGCTTCCGGGCGCCCGCCGACTACGCCGTCGGGGAGCCGGTCGACCTGTCCGCGCTGCGGGCCGAGGTCCGTGCCGGCCGGCCGCTGACCCCGGACCTGCTCCGGGAGACCACCGACCTCATCATGGGCCGGGTGCGTGACCTGCTGTCCGGGCTCCGGGGTGAGCCGGCCCCCGCCTCGTTCGCCCCCCGGCCGGGGCGGTCGCTGCCCGGCGACCTCCCGGGGAGCGCTGCGTGAGCGAGCTGGACCGCCTCGGGCGGGGCACCCGCGCCGCCGTCCTGGGCGCCGGCTCCTGGGGCACCACCTTCGCCAAGGTGCTCGCCGACGCCGGCTGCACGGTGTCCCTGCACGCCCGCCGGGCGGAGCTGGCCCGGGCGATCGCCGAGACGGGGGAGAACGCCGAGTACCTGCCCGGCGTGCGGCTGCCCCGCGCCCTGACGGCGACCCCCGACGCCGCCGAGGCCCTCGACGGCGCCGACGTCGTCGTGCTCGCCGTCCCCTCCCAGTCGCTGCGCGCCAACCTGCTCGAGTGGACGCCGCTGCTGCCCCCGGACGCGACGCTGCTGTCGCTGATGAAGGGCGTCGAGCTCGGCACCACCAAGCGGATGAGCGAGGTGATCTGCGAGGTCACCGGCGCGGGGCCGGACCGGGTGGCGGCGCTGTCGGGGCCGAACCTGGCGCGGGAGATCGCCGAGGAGCAGCCGGCCGCCACCGTCATCGCCTGCCCGGACGGCGACCGCGCCGCCGCGCTGCAGGCCGCCTGCCACACCGTCTACTTCCGGCCGTACACCAACCAGGACCTCGTCGGCTGCGAGCTCGGCGGCGCGGTGAAGAACGTCATCGCGCTGGCCTGCGGCATCGCCGAGGGGATGGGCTTCGGCGACAACACGCGCGCCTCGCTGATCACCCGCGGCCTGGCCGAGACCACCCGCCTGGGGACGGCCCTGGGCGCGGAGCCCGCGACCTTCGCCGGGCTGGCCGGCCTGGGCGACCTCGTGGCCACCTGCAGCTCGCCGCTGTCGCGCAACCGCACGTTCGGGGAGAAGCTGGGGCGGGGCCTGTCGCTGGAGGAGGTGCAGGCCACCACCCGGCAGACCGCCGAGGGGGTCAAGAGCTGCCGCCCGGTGCTGGACCTGGCCCGCGCGCACGGCGTGGACGTGCCGGTGACCGAGGCGGTCGTCCGGGTCTGCCACGAGGGCGTGCCGGCCGCGCAGATGGTGAAGGAGATCATGTCCCGCGAGGCGAAGCCGGAGTGACCGACGGCTCCACCGGCCGAGCCGGAGGGACGCTGCCTGCCGGGTGGGGCGACGGCACCCGCTCGGTCCGGGCGGGCGACGCCCCACCGGTACCCGGCACCCCGCTACGCCCCTCGCCGGTGTTCGCCGCGCCCTTCCACCTCGGCGACCGGCCGCCGCGCGCCGGCGGCGCCGACGCCTACGCCCGCACCGAGCACCCCACGTTCCGGGCGTTCGAGGACGCCGTCGGCGAGCTCGACGGCGGGCGGTGCCTCGCCTTCTCCACCGGCATGGCCGCGGTCACCGCCGCGGTGACCGCGCTGGTGTCGGCCGGCGACCGGCTGGTGCTGCCCGCCGACGGCTACTACGCGACCCGGCTGCTCGCCCGCGACGAGCTGGAGCGGCTCGGGATCCGGGTGGAGTACGTGCCCACGACCGGGATCGGCGAGGTCGCCGCCCGTGGCGACCTCGACGGCGCCCGCATGGTCCTGCTGGAGACCCCCAGCAACCCGCACCTCGACGTCTGCGACGTCGCCGCGGTGGCCCGCGCGACGCGGGCGGCCGGTGCGCTGCTCGCCGTCGACAACACCACCGCCACCCCGCTCGGCCAGCGGCCGCTGGCGCTCGGCGCCGACCTCACCGTGGGCGCCGACACCAAGGCGCTCACCGGGCACAGCGACCTGCTGCTCGGCCACGTCAGCACCACCTCCGACGAGGTGTTCGACCGGCTCAAGGGCTGGCGCGACCACACCGGCAGCACGCCCGGCGCGTTCGACGCGTGGCTCGGGCACCGGTCGATGAGCACGCTGGACCTGCGGCTGGCCCGCCAGGCCGACACGGCCGCGGCGGTGGCGGAGGTCCTCGCCGGCCACCCGGCGGTGACCGGCGTCCGGTGGCCGTGGCTGGCCTCGGACCCCTCGCACGAGCTCGCCACCCGGCAGATGCTGCGGCCGGTCGGGGTCGTCTCGGCCGAGCTCGCCGACGAGGCCGCGGTGTCGCGCTTCCTCGCCGCGAGCCGGCTGTGGACGGCGGCGACCAGCTTCGGCGGGGTGCACAGCACCGTCGACCGGCGGGCGCAGTGGGGCGGGGACGCGGTCCCGGCGGGCTTCCTCCGCTTCTCCTGCGGCATCGAGGACACCCGCGACGTCGTCGCCGACCTCACCGCCGCGCTCGACGCCGTGTCCGCTGCCGCCTGACCCCGGATGAGCCGCACCACCCTCGACCGCGTCCTCGCCGCCGGCCCCGTGCTGCACGCCGGCCGGGACGGCGACTACCGGGCGCTCGCGTGGGCGGCCGGGGAGCCGCACCGGGTGCGCCGCGAGCTGGTCGGGCCGTCGTGGGAGCCGCCGCGCCGCGGGGTGCGGGCGGTCGCCTGTCTCGCGCACGTCACCGACCTGCAACTGGCCGACGTCTGCTCGCCGGCCCGGTTCGAGTTCTTCCACCGCTTCGAGGCCGACCCGCGGATGCGCGCGCTCGTGCCCATGCACCGGCCGCAGGAGGCGCTGACCGCGCACGCCGTCGACGCGCTGGTGCGCACCCTCAACGGCCTGGCCGGCGCGCCGCGGACCGGTCAGCCGCTGCAGGTGGTGGTCACCACCGGCGACGCCATCGACAACGCGCAGTGGAACGAGCTGGAGCTGTACCTCGCCGTCCTCGGCGGGGGAGTGGTCTCACCCGGCGCCGGGCTGACCGCCTACGACGGCGTGCAGGCCTCGGGATGGCCGCACGACCTGTTCTGGCGGCCCGACGACGACGGCGGTGTCCACCACGAGCGCTTCGGCTTCCCCGCCCGCCCCGGGCTGCTGGAGGCGGCGTTCGCGGCCTTCGCCGCCGAGGGGCTGCGGCTGCCGTGGCTGGGCTGCCACGGCAACCACGAGGCGCTCATCCAGGGCGTCGGCGTCCCCACGCCCGCGCTGGCCGCCGTCCTCGGCGCCGGGCGCAAACCGGTCGACGTCGACCCCGCCCTGCCGCTGGACGACGCGCTGCACCTGTTCACGCACCGCTCCGAGGTCTTCACCACCGCCACCTCGCGCCCGGTGACGCCGGTGGCCGACCGCCGCTTCATCGACCGCCGCTCGTTCGTCGCCGCCCACCTCGCCGACGACGGGGCGCCCGCCGGGCACGGGTTCACCGAGGAGAACCTGCGCGACGGCACCGCCTACTACGTCTGGGACGGGCTGCCCGGCGTGCGCGTGGTCTGCCTGGACACCACCCGGGTCACCGGCGGCGCCGCGGGCTCGGTCGACGCGGTCCAGGCACGCTGGCTGGAGGAGCGGCTGCGCGAGGTGTCGTCGTCGGCGCCCGGTCCCGACGGCGGGCGGGTGGCCACCGGCAACGCCGACCGCCTGGTGGTCCTGCTCTCGCACCACGGGTCGGGCACCCTCACCCGCTCCGACGCCCTCGGCGGGCAGCCGGCCGCCGACGACACCGCCCTGGGCGCGCCCGAGCTCCTCGCGCTGCTGCACCGGTACCCGAACGTGGTGCTCTGGCTCAACGGGCACACGCACGTCAGCGAGGTGCGGCCGTGGGCGCACCCGCGCGAGCCCGGCCGCGGGCTGTGGGAGGTGACCACCTGCGCCGTCGTCGACTGGCCCGGGCAGGCCCGGCTGGTCGAGCTGCTCGACAACGGCGACGGCACCCTGTCGCTGGTCTGCACGATGGTCGACCACGACAGCCCCGCACGGCCGCCGGCCGCCGAGGACCCGGCCGCCGGGGACCCCGCCGCGCTGGCGGCGCTGCACCGCGAGCTGGCGGCCAACGTGCCGTACGCCGGCCTCGGCTCGCCGCTGGCCGGCACGCCCGCCGACCGCAACGTCGAGCTGGTCCTCCGCGCTCCGTTTTAGGAGGACCCTCCTGCCCCCACCCCTCGCTCCGCTCGGCGCGGGCCCCTGCAGGAGGGCCGTTCCAGCCCGTCACCCGGCGGTGCGGGCGTCCCGGCGGCGGCGGTGGGCGGCGCGGGCGGTGAGCCAGCCGCTGAAGGCCAGGTAGTAGACGACGTAGGCGAACGACAGCGCGACCACGAACGGGTTCGGGTCGGGCAGCTGGGCGACGAGCACGGCGTAGGACACGAACCAGACGGCGGTCAGCGCCATGCTCACCTGCCACAGCGCCTCGGTCCGCGACGGGTACAGGTAGCGCACGGGCACGAACACCAGCACCGAGCAGACGACGAGCACCACGGCCACGGCCACCTGCGACAGGTCGAGCACGACCGCGTAGAACGCGACGACGTTCCAGTAGCTCGGGAAGCCCAGGAAGGTGTGGTCGTCGGTCTTCGCGTCGACCCGGCAGAACTGGTAGCTCGACGCCAGCAGCGGCAGGGCGGCGAGCACCCAGCCGGCCGGCCCGTGCGGCAGCACGCCGGTGGTCCAGAGCAGGACGACGGGGGCGAAGACGTAGGTCAGGTAGTCGACGATGTTGTCCAGCAGCGAGCCGTCGAACCAGGGGATCGTCTCCTTGACCCGCGCACGACGGGCCAGCATCCCGTCGGTGCCGTCGACCACCAGCGCGGCCAGCCCGATCCACAGCGCGGCCTCGACCTCGCCCTCGATCGCGGCCAGCACGAACAGCAGCGCCAACACCGAGCCCAGCGCCGTGTAGGCGTGCACCGCCGCCCCGGCCAGCCGCAGGGGGAGCGGGTGCCGGCGCGCGGCGGCGTCCCCCTGGTGCGCCGTCGTCGCCGGAGGCCGGGGGTCCACCGGAGGGGCCGCGTTCTCCCGCATCGCCGACGAGGTTCCCACACCGCCCGGGTGCCGGCCCCGCGGGAGCCGCAGGACGCGCGGGGGCGTCGACTAGGGTCGGCCGCGATGAGCGGAACTCGCAAGGTGCGCGTCGCGGTCGTGTTCGGGGGGCGCAGCGCCGAGCACGCCATCTCCTGCGTCAGCGCCGGGAGCGTGATGGCGGCGCTGGACCCGGAGCGCTACGAGGTCGTCCCCGTCGGCATCGCCCGCGACGGCCGCTGGGTGCTCCCCGACGAGGGCCAGCAGCTGGCCATCGCCGGCGGGCGGTTGCCCGAGGTCACCGGCGGGACGGCGGTGTCGCTGGTCGGCGACCCCGCCGGGCGCGGCCTGGCCGTGCTGGAGCCGGCCGCCGCGATCGGCCCGGCGCTCACCGAGGTCGACGTCGTCTTCCCGGTGCTGCACGGCGCCTACGGCGAGGACGGCACCATCCAGGGACTGCTGGAGATGAGCGGGCTGCCCTACGTGGGGTCCGGGGTGTTCGCCAGCGCCGCGTCGATGGACAAGGAGTTCACCAAGAAGCTCCTGGCCGCCGCGGGGCTGCCGCAGGGTGACCACGTGGTGCTCCGCGACGCCGGGGGTGCGCTGTCGGCCGACCCCGACGTGCTCACCGCCGAGGACCGCGAGCGGCTCGGCCTGCCGGTGTTCGTCAAGCCCTCGCGCGCCGGGTCGAGCATCGGCATCACCCGGGTCACCGACTGGGCGCAGTTCCCCCGGGCGGTGGCCACCGCGGCCGCCGTCGACCCGAAGGTCGTCGTCGAGGCCGCCGTACCCGGCCGGGAGATCGAGTGCGGCGTGCTCGCCGGCCGCGACGGCGGGCCGCCGGAGGCCAGCCTGCCGGCCGAGATCCGGCTCAAGCCGGGCACCGACTGGTACGACTTCGACGCCAAGTACCTCGAGGACGCCGTCGAGTTCGACGTCCCGGCCGGCCTCACGCCCGAGCAGACGCGGATGGTGCAGGAGGCCTCCCGCCGCGCCTACCTCGCCCTGGACTGCGAGGGCCTGGCGCGGGTGGACTTCTTCCTCGGCACCGGGCCCGACGGCCGCGAGCGGCTCGTGATCAACGAGGTCAACACCATGCCGGGCTTCACGCCCATCTCGATGTTCCCGCGGATGTGGGCGGCCAGCGGGGTGTCCTACCCCGAGCTGGTGGACCGGCTGGTCACCTCCGCACTGACCCGTGCGGGCCGGCCGGGGGACCACCGGACCCCCCGGTGACCCCGGGCCGGGTCGCGGCCGTGCTCGCCGGGCTGGTGTGCCTCGTGCCGGCCACGGGCTGCACACCGACCAGCGCCACCCCCGCGCCCGCCCCCGCCACGCCGGAGAGCGTCGAGGAGCTCGGGGAGCTGCTGCTCCACGAGGTGCCCTCCGGCCTCCCGCGGATCCCCGACGCCGACCTGCAGCCCCCCGCCGGCGCCAAGACCGTCGACGACGTGGCCACCTACTCCGAGGACCCCGCCCGGGAGCGCGCGGTGCTGCGCGAGTACGGCTACCGGCACGGCTGGGAGCGCTTCTGGGGCGCCACGACCGGCCCGCTCACCAGCGTCTTCCTCGACCAGTTCGCCGACCCCGCCGGCGCCGCCGCCTACGCGCGCGACCTCGCCGGCAACGACGCCGAGCTCTACGACGGCGTGCTGCACCACGACCCGTCGTCGCTGCCCGAGGGGTGCAGCCTGCTCACCGTGGCCGAGGCCGACCCCGCGACCGGGCTGTCCGGCCCGGCCGCGTTCGCCTGGTGCGGGCACGGGGTGTTCAGCGTGGGGGTCACCGCCGTGGCGGCCACCGAGGAGGCGGCGGGCGACGAGGTCCACGACGCCGTCCGGGCCCAGCTGGAGCGGCTCCCGGCCCCCTGAGCGGCCCCCTGAGCGGTCTCAGCGCGGCGGCAGCGTGTCGGCGATGACGCCGCTGAGCACGGTGACCGGGGCGCTGTCGACGTCCGGCGGCAGGGTCACCTGCACGTACGCCGCGCGGTCGACCGCGGTCCAGGTCGTGGCCTCCTCGGCCTGCTCGACGAACCAGGTGACCTGGTCGATCTGCAGCAGCCCCTCGCCGGCGACCAGGCCCGCGGGCTGCGGCACGCCGCACACCAGGACGATCGGCGGGTCGCCCCAGGCGGCGGCGTAGGGGGTGTCGGAGTCGACCAGCCGCTGCGGCTCCTCCGTCAGGTCGAGGGGCAGCCCCGCCATCAGCGCCGGGCAGTGCGCGTCGGCCTCCGGCGTCGGCGGCGGGACCTCGACCGGCAGCACCGGGAGGTCCTCCGCGCGCTGCTGCGTCGGGGCGCCGCCGACGTCGGCGACCGGGTCCTCGCCGTCGTCGTCGCCGCCGACCACCCGGACCAGGACCAGCAGCGCCACGAGCACCGGCACGACGACGGCGGTCGCGACCAGCGCCAGCCGGCGCAGCGGGTCGCGCGCGGGCGCCGGCGCCGGGTCCGGGGCGTCCTCGCTCAGCGGCTCAGATGTTGACGACGGGGCAGGTCAGCGTGCGCGTGATGCCGTCGACCGACTGGACGCGGGCCACCACCAGCCGACCCAGGTCGTCGACGGTCTCGGCCTCGGCGCGGACGATGACGTCGTAGGGCCCGGTGACGTCCTCGGCCTTGGTCACGCCGGCGATCTCGCTGATCGTGGACGCCACCTGGGCGGCCTTGCCGACCTCGGTCTGGATCAGGATGTAGGCGTGGACCACGGGACGACCTTCCTCGGACGGCTGCGCAGGCGGCTGCCTGCCACGGGCAGGCGGACTGGACCGCAACGTACCCCAGCGACCGGGAGTGACCTGTGACACGGCCCCGTCCGCTGGTCCCGCGCGAGGACCTCGCCGACAGCGTCCGGGTCGTCGGCGAGTTCGGCGTCATCGCCCGGGTGGTCGCCCGCGCCGGCTCCGCGCAGGTGGCGCAGGTCGGCCCCGGCGACGACGCCGCGGTGCTGCGCGTGCCCGACGGCCGGGTGGTCGCCACCACCGACGTGCTCGTCGAGGGCCGCCACTTCCGCCGCGACTGGTCCTCGGCCGAGGACGTCGGGCACAAGGCCGCCGCCGCCAACCTCGCCGACGTCGCCGCGATGGGCGGGGTGGCCACCGCGCTGCTGGTCGGGCTGGCCTGCCCCGCCGACACGCCCACCTCGTGGCTGGAGGGCGTGGCCGCCGGGATGGCCGCCGAGTGCGCGCCGCTGGGCGCCGCCGTCGTCGGCGGGGACACCGTGGCCTCGGCCCCCGACAGCGGCGCCGTCGTCCTGTCGGTCACCGCGCTGGGCGACCTCGGCGGCCGGGTGCCGGTGCTGCGCTCGGGAGCGCGGCCCGGCGACGTGCTCGCCGTCGCCGGGCGGCTGGGCTGGTCGGCGTGCGGGCTGGCCGTGCTGCGCCGCGGCTTCAGCAGCCCGCTGGCCGCCGTGACCGCGCACCGCCGCCCCACCCCGCCCTACCTCGCCGGGCCCGCCGCGGCCGACGCCGGGGCGACCGCGATGTGCGACGTCAGCGACGGCCTGCTCGCCGACGCCGGGCACCTGGCCGCCGACAGCGGCGTCGTCCTGGACGTCGACCGGGCCGCGCTGGTGCGTGCGACCCTGGAGCCGCCCGGTCCGCTGCAGCAGGTGGCGGCGGCCCTCGGCGCCGATCCGCTGGCCTGGGTGCTCACCGGCGGGGAGGACCACGCCCTGCTGGCGACCTTCCCGCCGTCCGCGGTGCTGCCGGAGGGGTGGGTGCCGATCGGGCGGGTCGAGGAGGGGGAGCCGGGGGTGTCCGTCGGTGGGGAACCCGCGGCCGCGGTCGCGGTCGCGGTCGGTGCGGAGGGGACCGGGCATGTCCACTTCGGCTGAGGTGCGGCTGCGCGACGGGTCGGTCGCGCGGCTGCGCGCGGTGCCCTACGACGACCCGCTGGCCCGCGACCTCGTCGGCCGGGTGCAGCAGGAGTACGTGGTGCGCTACGGCGGGCCCGACGGCGCCGTCGTCGACCCGGCCGAGTTCGTGCCCCCGGCCGGGCTGTTCCTCGTCGCGGAGGTCGACGGCGAGCCGGCCGGCTGCGGCGCCTGGCGCCGGCACACCGAGGGGGACGACCCCACCGTCGTCGAGGTCAAGCGCGTGTACGTCGTGCCGCGCTTCCGCCGGCGCGGCCTGGCCCAGGTGCTGGTCACCGCGCTCGAGGACTCCGCGCGCGGTTCGGGGTACCGCTCGGTCGTGCTCAACTCCGGCGACCGCCAGCCCGAGGCGCTCGCGCTGTACGGGGCGATGGGGTACACGCCCGTCCCGGGGTACGGCATCTACGCCGGTGAGGCCGGGGCGGTCTTCCTGGGCCGGCGGATCGGCGACGACATCGACGACGAGGACGAGGAGCGGCCGTGGGCGTCGTGACGATCTCCGCGTCCTACGGCGCGGGCGGGCCGGAGGTCGGCCCCGCCGTCGCCGAGCGGCTCGGCCTGGCCTTCCACGACCGGGCGATCCCCGCGCAGGTGGCCGGCCGCCTCGGCGTCTCCCAGGACGACGCCGAGGCCAACGACGAGCGGGTCGTGCGCGGCCTGTGGCGGCTGGTGGCCTCGCTCGGGGCCATGCCCGACCCGGTCGGCGGCGTGATGCCGGCGACCACGCAGCCCGACGAGCGGGCCTACCGCGAGCACACCGAGCGGGTGCTGCGCGAGATCGCCGACGGCGCCGGCGGGGTCGTGCTCGGTCGCGGCGGGGCGCTGGTGCTGCGTGACCGGCCCGACGCCCTGCACGTACGGCTCGACGGCCCGCCCGGGGCCCGGCTGCGGGCGGCGGTGGCGCGCTACGGCCGCCCCGAGGCCGAGCTCCGGCAGGAGCTCGAGGCCAACGACACCACCCGCGAGGCCTACGTCCGGCACTTCTACCGGTGCGACCCGGCCGCCGCCCGGCACTACCACCTCGTCCTCGACGGGACGGCGCTGCCGCTGCCGACCGTGGTGGACCTGGTGGTCACCGCGGCACGGGCCCGCGGCATCGGCGCCCGCTAGTCGGCGCACGCGAAGGACCCCGGAGGTCACGACCTCCGGGGTCCTCGGCGCGGGGCGGCCTCCGGTCAGGAGGCCCGGCGATCAGGCGCGGACGACCTTGCCCGCGCGGATGCACGAGGTGCAGGCGTTGATCCGCTTGCGGTTGCCGGGGGCGACGAGCGCCCGCACCGACTGGATGTTCGGGTTCCAACGGCGCGGCGTGCGGCGGTGCGAGTGCGACACCGACATACCGAAACCGGGCCCCTTGCCACAGACATCGCACACGGCAGCCACGGTGGATCACTCCCAGAGAATCGATTTTCAGACGGCGGCGCACAGGCGGCGACCGCGAGACCGTCGTCCAGCATAACCGCTCCTCCGCGGAGCCGTCGCCGAGGTCGGACGAGGACCGGGTCCGTCCGTCTCCGCAGGTACCCTCCGCCCGTGCTGCAGGCGCTGGACGACGCCGCGGTCGGTCGCTGGTGCCGGGCCGCGGTCACCGCGCTGTCCACGGGACGGCGCAGCCTCGACGACCTCAACGTCTTCCCCGTGCCCGACGGCGACACCGGCACCAACCTGCTGCTCACCGCGCAGGCGGCGGTCGCCGAGCTCGACGCCGCGGCGGGGCGCGAGCCGGCCTGGGCCGCGCTCACCCGCGGCGCGGTCCTCGGCGCCCGCGGCAACAGCGGCACGATCCTCGCCCAGCTGGTGCGCGGCCTGTCCGACCAGCTCGCCGGCCGGGAGCCCGCCGACGGCCCGGCGCTCGCTGCCGCGCTGCAGAAGGCCGCCGACACCGCCTACTCCGCGGTCGCCGACCCGGAGGAGGGCACCTTCCTCACCGTCGCCCGCGCCGGCGCCGAGTGCGCCGTGGAAGCCGTCGCCCAGGGGCGCACCACCCTGGCCGACGTCGTCACCGCCGCCGCCGACGGCGCCCGCGCCGCCCTGGAGGCCACCCCCGGCCAGCTCGACGCGCTGCGCGACGCCGGCGTGGTCGACGCCGGCGGCGCCGGCCTCTCCCTCGTCCTCGACGCCCTGGTCGCCACCGTCACCGGCGTCGAGCCCGCGCGCCCGCCGCTGGTGCCCCGCCCGGCGCACCCCGCCGACCCCGCCGACGTCCCGCACCAGCCGCCCCCCGGCCCCGGCAGCGAGGTGCAGTACCTGCTCGCCGACACCGACGAGGCCGCCGTCACCGCCCTGCAGTCCCGGCTGGCCGCCCTCGGCGACAGCCTGGTCGTCGTCGGGGTCGACACCCCCACCGGCCGGCAGTGGAACGTGCACGTGCACACCAGCGACGTCGGCGGCGCCATCGAGGCCGGCATCGAGGCCGGCCGGCCGCACCGCATCACGGTCACCCCGCTGGCGCCCGTCCGCCCCGCCGCCCCGGTGCCCGGCCGCCGCGCCGTCGTCGCGGTCGTGCCGGGGGAGGGCCTGGCGCAGCTGTTCTCCGGCGAGGGCGTCCGCGTGGTCACCTGCGGGCCCGGCGGCGTCGACGAGGACGCGCTGCTCGACGAGGTGGTCGCCTCGGCCGCCGGCGACGTCGTCGTCCTGCCCAACGACCCCGCGCTGACCCCGGTCGCCGCCCGCGCCGCCGCCCGGGCCCGGGAGGCCGGCCGCGACGTCGCCGTCGTCCCCACCCGCTCGCCGGTGCAGGGCCTGGCGGCCATCGCCGTCGCCGACCCCGCCCGCCGCTTCGGCGACGACGTCATCGCCATGGCCGAGGCGGCCGCGGCCACCCGCTGGGCCGAGGTCACCGTCGCCGAGCAGGAGGCGCTCACCAGCGCCGGGTTCTGCCGGCCCGGCGACGCGCTGGGCTCGGCGGAGGGCGACGTCGTGGTGGTCGGGCGCGACCTGGCCGCGGTCGCCTGCGACCTGCTCGACCGGCTGCTGTCGGCCGGCGGCGAGATGGCCACCCTCGTCGTCGGGCCGGACGCCGCGCTCGGCGACACCGTCTGCGCGCACCTGGCCGCCGTCCACCCGACCGTCGAGGTGGTCCGCTACGACGCCGGCGCGGTCCTCCCGCTGCAGGTGGGGGTGGAGTAGCCCGATGGCGGTGACCCTCGACACCGACCTCGCGCGCGTGCTCGGCGCCAAGACGGCCAAGGCGATGGCCGAGTCGCTCGGGCTGCGCACCGTCCGCGACCTGCTGCGCCACTACCCGCGCCGCTACGCCCGCCGCGGCGAGATGACCCGGCTCGACGACCTGCAGGTCGGCGACCGCGTGACCGTGCTCGCGCAGGTCCGGCGGGTGACCAGCCGGCGGATGCGCAACCGGCCCGGCACCCTCACCGAGGTCACCGTCGGCGACGGCGCCGGCGAGATGCAACTGGTCTTCTTCAACCGGAAGTTCGGGAAGCTGGAGGAGGGCGCCTGGGGGCTGTTCGCCGGCACGGTCGGCGAGTACCGCCGGGCCAAGCAGTTCGCCCACCCGGACTTCCACCTGATCACCGGCGACGACGACGAGGACTGGGCCCGCGCGCTCATCCCGATCTACCCGGCGAGCAAGGACGTCTCCAGCTGGGTGATCCAGAAGTCGGTGCGGCTGCTGCTCGACGCCTCCGGCGGCTTCGGCTTCGTCGAGGACCCGCTGCCGGAGGACCTGCGCCGCCGCCACGGGCTGCTGAGCCTCCCCGCCGCCCTGCTCGACGTGCACCGCCCCACCAGCGACGAGGACGTCGAGCGCGCCGAGGAGCGCCTGAAGTGGGACGAGGCGCTGGTCCTGCAGCTGGTGCTCGGCGCCCGCCGGCGGGCTGCGGCCCTGGAGCCGGGCACCGCCCGCCCGCGCCGGAGCGGCGGCCTGCTCGACGCCGTCGACGCCGCGCTGCCCTTCGAGCTGACCGAGGGGCAGCGGCAGGTGGGGGAGGAGCTCGCCGCCGAGCTCGCCCGCGACCACCCGATGCACCGGCTGCTGCAGGGCGAGGTCGGCTCGGGCAAGACCGTCGTCGCGCTGCGGGCCATGGCGCAGGTCGTCGACGCCGGCGGGCAGGCCGCGCTGCTGGCGCCCACCGAGGTCCTCGCCGCGCAGCACGCCCGCAGCATCGGGGCGATGCTCGGCCCGCTGGCCCGCGCCGGCGAGCTGGACGGCGACCCCGCGGGCACGCGGGTCGTGCTGCTCACCGGCTCGCTCAAGGCCGCCGCCCGCCGCGCCGCCCGCGCCGCGGTGGCCGACGGCAGCGCCGGGATCGTCGTCGGCACCCACGCGCTGCTGCAGGAGGGCGTCGAGTTCGCCGACCTCGGCCTGGTCGTCGTCGACGAGCAGCACCGCTTCGGCGTGGAGCAGCGCGACGCGCTGCGCGCCAAGGGCAACCGGCCGCCGCACGTGCTGGTCATGACCGCCACGCCGATCCCGCGCACCGTCGCGATGACCGTCTACGGCGACCTGGAGACCTCCGTGCTGCGGCAGCTGCCCAGCGGCCGCGGCGGCGTGGCCAGCTCGGTGGTCCCCGTCAGTGACCGGCCCGCGTGGCTCGACCGCGCCTGGGAGCGGCTGCGCGAGGAGGTCGCCGCCGGGCGGCAGGCCTACGTCGTCTGCCCGCGGATCGGCGACGAGGACGCCGGCAGCGAGGACGAGCCCGACGAGGCCGACGCCCCGGAGGAGAGCGGCGGCGACGGCGACCGGCGCCCGCCGCTGGCGGTCCTCGACGTCGCCGAGGCGCTCGGCGAGGGGCCGCTCGGCGGGCTGCGGCTGGCGGTGCTGCACGGCCGCATGACGCCCGAGGCCAAGGAGGCGACCATGCGGGCCTTCGCCGCCCGCGAGGTCGACGTCCTCGTCGCCACCACCGTCGTCGAGGTCGGCGTGGACGTGCCCAACGCCACCGTCATGGTCGTCATGGACGCCGACCGCTTCGGCGTCAGCCAGCTGCACCAGCTGCGCGGCCGGGTGGCCCGCGGCAAGCACCGGGGCCTGTGCCTGCTGGTCACCGAGGCCCGGGAGACGACGGCGACCGGGCAGCGGCTGGCCGCGGTCGCCGGCACCTCCGACGGCTTCGAGCTCGCCCGCGTGGACCTCGAGACCCGCCGCGAGGGCGACGTCCTCGGCGCCGCGCAGTCCGGGCGGCGCTCCACCGTCAAGCTGCTGTCCCTGCTCGAGGACGAGGAGCTCATCGCCACCGCCCGCGCCGAGGCGACCGCGCTGCTGGCCACCGAGCGCGGGCTGGCCGACCACCCGGGCCTCGCCGCCGAGGTGGCGGCGCTGGCCACCGACGAGCGCTCGGGATACCTCGAGAAGGCATGAGGAAGGACCCCCTGCCCCCCGCCACTCGCGAGCTCGCGGCGGGACCCTGCAAGGGGCCGTCGACGTCCGGGACGGGCCAGTGACCAGACTGATCTCCGGGGTGGCCGGGGGGCGGCGGCTCAGGGTGCCGCCCAGCGGGGTGCGCCCCACGGGCGACCGCGCCCGCGAGGGGCTGTTCAACAGCCTCGGCACCCTGCTCGACCTCGACGGCGCCGCCGTCCTCGACCTCTACGCCGGCTCCGGCGCGCTCGGGCTGGAGGCGCTCTCCCGCGGGGCGGCGCAGGTGGTGCTGGTCGAGAACGGCCCCCGGGTGCTGCCGGTGCTGCGCGCCAACGTCGCCGCCGTCGGCCTGCCCGGGGCGCGGGTGGTCGCCGGGTCGGTGCCCACCGTCGTCGGCGGCGCGCCGCCGGCCCGCTTCGACCTCGTGCTCGCGGACCCGCCCTACGCCGTCCCCGCCGAGGAGGTGCGCGGCGTGCTGAGTGCGCTGGTGACGGGGGAGTGGCTCGCCCCGGACGCGGTGGTCGTCGTCGAGCGCTCCTCCCGCGAGGAGCCCTGGGAGTGGCCGACACCCCTCACCGGGATCCGCGACCGCCGCTACGGGGAGGCGTTGCTCCGGTACGGTCGCCTCCCGTGAGGCGAGCGGTCTGTCCCGGGTCGTTCGACCCGGTCACCAACGGCCACGTCGACGTCATCACCCGGGCCGCCGCGCTGTACGACGAGCTCGTGGTCGCCGTCCTGGTCAACCCCGGCAAGGCCGGGCTGTTCTCCGTCGACGAGCGCATGGAGCTGCTGCGCGAGGCGGTCGCCGACCTGCCCAACGTCGTCGTCGACAGCTTCAGCGGCCTGCTCGTCGACTACTGCCGCAGCCACGACATCCCGGTGGTGGTCAAGGGCCTGCGGGCGGTCGGCGACTTCGAGTACGAGCTGCAGATGGCGCAGATGAACCGCGAGCTGGCCGGCGTCGAGACGCTGTTCGTGCCCACCGCGCCGCAGGTCGGCCACCTGTCCTCCAGCCTGGTCAAGCAGATCGCCACCTTCGGCGGCGACGTCTCCCGGCTGGTGCCCAAGGCGGTCCTCGAGCGGCTGCTGGCCAAGCGCGACGACGGGGCGCAGCCGTGACCGAGGTCGTCTACCGGCTCTACGAGGTCGTCGACGAGCTCAGCCGGGTCATCGAGAACGCGCGCAGCGTGCCCATGTCCGGCTCCTGCATGGTGCCGCGCGACCACCTGCTCGACCTGCTCGACGACCTGCGGGAGAACCTGCCCGAGGAGGTGCACGCGGCCGGCGCGATCGTCGAGCAGCGCACCGAGATCCTCGAGCAGGCGCAGGCCGAGGCCGAGCAGCTGACCGGCCGCACCCGCGAGGAGGCCGACCGGCTGGTCGCCGCCGCCCGCCGGCAGCGCGAGGAGGTCCTCGGCACCGCCCGGCGGCAGCGCGACGAGCTGCTGGCCCGCGCCCAGGCCGAGGCCGAGGACCTGCTCGCCCAGGCGGAGGCGGAGGCCGACCGGCTGGTCGCCGAGGCGCAGGCCCACCACGAGGCGGTGCTCGCCGACGCGCAGGCGCAGCACGCCGAGGTGCTCGCCGCCGCGCAGGCCGAGCACGAGCGGCTGGTCACCGAGACCGAGGTCTACCGCGGCGCGGTCGCCCGCTCCGACGAGCTCGGCGCGCAGACCGTCGCCGAGGTCAACCGGATGCGCGCCGAGGTCGACGAGTACGTCGACACCCGGCTGGCCGACTTCGGCACCACCCTCGAGCGGATGCTGCGCTCGGTGGAGAAGGCCCGCGAGACGCTGCGCGAAGCGTAGGCCGGGGGACGTCCCGGCGGCCGGACGGCGTCGGCGCAGGATCGGGTAGTCTCGGTTGCTGGTCCGACCACCGGTGTCCGTGCCCGGCCGGATCCCCTCCCACCTGACGACCGCGAGTACCGACATGCCTGCCGCACCTGCCGACCGCCGCCCCGGCGCCGCGTCCCCCGACGCCCGGCGCCCCGCTGCCGACCCCTGGGCCGTGGAACTGCGCGAGCTCGGCCGCCGCCCGGGCTCGATGCAGGAGCTCGACCGCACCATCCCGGCCCCCGAGGGCTGGCGGCTGGAGATGATCGGCGTCCCCGGGGGCGCGCCGGTCCACCTGCGGCTGCGGCTGGAGTCGGTGATGGAGGGCGTGCTGGTCTCCGGCGACGTCGAGGTCCCGGTCGAGGGCCAGTGCGCCCGGTGCCTGGAACCGGTCGAGGACACCTACGACCTCGACGTCCAGGAGCTGTTCGCCTACCCGGGCAGCACGACCGAGGCCACCAGCGAGGAGGACGAGGTCCGCCTCGTCGAGGGCGAGCGCATCGACCTGCAGCCGATGGTCCGCGACGCCGTCGTCCTCGCCCTGCCGCTCTCGCCCACCTGCACCGAGGACTGCGCCGGCCTGTGCTCCGGCTGCGGCCAGCGCCTCGACGACCTGCCGGACGACCACTCGCACGAGCTGGTCGACCCCCGCTGGGCCGGCCTCGCCGGCCGTTTCACCACCGGAGCGGTCACCGACCGTCCGGGCGACCCTGAGGAGAACTGACCGTGGCCGTCCCGAAGCGGAAGATGTCCCGCGCCAACACCCGCGCCCGCCGGTCGCAGTGGAAGGCGAGCGCTCCCACGCTCGCCCCCTGCCCGAACCGCGCCTGCGGCCAGCTCAAGCCGCCGCACCAGGCCTGCCCGAACTGCGGCCAGCACGCCGGCCGCCAGGTCCTCTCGGTCTGACCCGGCACGACGTGGGCAGCGCCGCCCGCCCGCCGGTCGTCCCCGACGGCGGCTCGCCGGCGGGGCCCGCGCACGCCGACACCGCGGCCGCCTGGCTGCTCGACGCCCTCGGCGTCGAGCTGCCCGGCGGCCTGCTGGCGTTGGCGCTGACCCACCGCTCGTACGCCTACGAGCACGGTGGCCTGCCCACCAACGAGCGGCTGGAGTTCCTCGGCGACGCGGTGCTCGGCCTCGTCGTCACCGACGAGCTCTACCGCAGCCAGCCGGACCTGCCCGAGGGCCGGCTGGCCAAGCTGCGCGCCTCCGTGGTCAACATGACCTCGCTGGCCGGGGTCGCCCGGCGGCTCGGCGACGGCGGCCTGGGGCCGCACCTGCTGCTCGGTCGCGGCGAGGAGACCACCGGCGGCCGGGAGAAGGACTCGATCCTCGCCGACGCGCTCGAGGCGCTGATCGGCGCGGTGCACCTGGGCCGCGGCCTGGACACCGCGGCGGCGATCGTGCACCGGCTGTTCGACCCGCTGCTGGTCGAGTCCGCCACCCGCGGCGCCGGCCTGGACTGGAAGACCAGCCTGCAGGAGCTCGGCGCCGCCCGCGGCCTGGGCGCCCCCGTCTACGACGTCACCGACGAGGGCCCGCCGCACGCGAAGACCTTCACCGCCGCGGTGTCGCTGGCCGGCGTCGTCCGGGGCAAGGGCACCGGCCGCACCAAGAAGGCCGCCGAGCAGGAGGCCGCCGAGGCCGCCTGGCGCGCCGTCTCCGCCGACGCCCCCGCGGCCGCCGGGAACTGACCCGTGCCCGAGCTGCCCGAGGTCGAGGTGGTCCGGCGCGGCCTGGAGCGCTGGGTCGCCGGGCGCACCGTGGCCGCCGTCGAGGTGCACCACCCGCGCGCGGTCCGCCGGCACCTCGAGGGCGCCGAGCACTTCGTCGAGGCGCTGACCGGCCGCACCTTCAGCGCCGCGCACCGCCGCGGCAAGTACCTGTGGCTGCCGCTGACCGAGGCCGACGGCACGCCCGCCGGCCGGGCGATGGTCGCCCACCTCGGCATGAGCGGGCAGCTGCTGGTGGAGAAGCGCTCCCAGCCCGACGAGACCCACCTGCGCGCCCGGTTCACCTTCACCGACGGCGGCCGCGAGCTGCGCTTCGTCGACCAGCGCACGTTCGGCGGGCTGGCGGTCGAGGACGCCGACGGGGAGAGCATCCCGACGCGGCTGGCGCACATCGCCATCGACCCGCTGGACGCCTCGTTCGACGAGGCCGGCTTCAGCGCCGCGCTGCGCCGCCGGCGCACCGAGGTCAAGCGCGCGCTGCTGGACCAGACGCTGATCGGCGGGGTCGGCAACATCTACGCCGACGAGGCGCTGTGGCGGGCGCGGCTGCACGGCAACCGCCCCACCGACCGGCTCACCCGCGCCCAGGTCACCGACCTCCTCGACGGCGTGCGGGACGTGCTGACCGAGAGCCTGGCGCAGGGCGGCACCTCGTTCGACTCGCTCTACGTCGACGTCAACGGGCAGAGCGGCTACTTCTCCCGGCACCTCGCCGTCTACGGCCAGGCCGACCGGCCCTGCCCGCGGTGCGGGACGCCGATCGTGCGGGAGTCCTTCATGAACCGGTCCAGCTACAGCTGCCCGCAGTGCCAGCCACGCCCGCGCGCGAGGCGGGCGTGAGCGGGGTCGTGCGGGTGCGCGTGCTCGTCTCCGGGCACGTGCAGGGCGTCGGCTACCGCTGGTTCGTCCGCGGCCTCGCCGAGGCGGCCGGGCTGTCGGGCTCGGCGCGCAACCTCCCCGACGGGCGCGTCGAGGTCGAGCTGGAGGGACCGGCCGACGACGTCCGCGCCGTCGCCGCCGCGCTGAGCGGCCCGAACGCCCCTGGCCGGGTGACCGGGACGGTGCAGGAGGACCGCGTGGTGCAGGGAGCGCGTGGCTTCACCACCACGTGACGAAGCCGACATCCCCCCGACACGATGAGTCTCCAGCCTGGACGTTGACCTGCGTCTCCGGGGCTGTCACCCTGGGGACACCGAGCCCGCGCCGACCGACCTCCCGGGGCGGCGGGCACACCCTCTCGCTGTCGGAAAGGCCGTTTCCGCCATGGCCAAGGCCCTCTTCGGTTCCGTCGTGTCCCCCGCGGAGCTCCGCGTATTCGAGGAGAACGCGGTCCTGCGTGCCAGGGTGCGCCGCCTGGAGCAGGAGCTGACCGAGCTGCGGGCCCAGCGGGAGGTCGCCATCGCCCACGAGCTGATGAGCCTGACCGGTGACAACGCCGAGCCGGCCCTGGCCTGAGCGCGTTCTCCACCCCACCAGCACCACCCGCTTCGTCCGCCCCGGCGCATCCCCCCGGGGGGACTAGGCTGCCGAGTCCGTGCACCTGTCCAGCCTGACGCTCAAGGGCTTCAAGTCCTTCGCGTCCCCGACGACGCTCCGGCTGGAGCCGGGCATCACCGCCGTCGTCGGCCCCAACGGCTCGGGCAAGTCCAACGTCGTCGACGCCATCGCCTGGGTCCTGGGCGAGCAGGGCGCCAAGTCGCTGCGCGGCGGCAAGATGGAGGACGTCATCTTCGCCGGCACCGCCGGCCGCCCGGCGCTGGGCCGGGCCGAGGTGACCCTCACCATCGACAACGCCGACGGCGCGCTGCCCATCGACTACACCGAGGTCTCGGTCACCCGCCGGATGTACCGCTCCGGCGAGAGCGAGTACGAGATCAACGGCGACAAGGTCCGCCTCCTCGACGTCCAGGAGCTGCTCAGCGACGCCGGCATCGGCCGCGAGATGCACGTCATCGTCGGCCAGGGGCAGCTCGACGCCGTGCTGTCCGGCCGCCCCGAGGACCGGCGCGCGTTCATCGAGGAGGCCGCCGGCGTCCTCAAGCACCGCAAGCGCAAGGAGAAGGCGCTCCGCAAGCTCGACGCGATGCAGGCCAACCTGGACCGGCTGGCCGACCTCACCGCCGAGCTGCGCCGTCAGCTCAAACCGCTGGGCCGCCAGGCCGAGGTCGCCCGCCGCGCCGCCGGGGTGCAGGCCGAGCTGCGCGACGCCCGCCTGCGGCTGCTCGCCGACGACCTGGTGGGCCTGCGCGACGCCCTGGCCAAGGACGTCGCCGACGAGACCGCGGCCCGCGAGCGGCGCGCCGTCGTCGAGGCCGAGCTGGGGGAGGTCTCGACGCGGGAGAGCGCGCTGGAGGCGGCGCTGGCCGCGGACGCGCCGCGGCTGGGCGCCGCGCAGGACACCTGGTACCGGCTGTCGGCGCTGACCGAGCGGTTCCGCGGCATCGCCCAGCTCGCCGCCGAACGGCACCGCCACCTGTCCGCCGCCGGGCCCGCCCCCACCGGCGGCCGCGACCCCGAGCAGCTGGAGGCCGAGGCCGACCGGGTCGCCGCGACCGAGACCGAGCTGGCCGCCGGGCTGGAGGCCGAGCGCGGCCGGCTGGCCACCGCCGTCGCCGCCCGCACCGGGCTGGAGGAGGAGCTGGCCGCCGAGGAGCGCGCCTGGGTGGCCGCCACCCGCGCGCTCGCCGACCGCCGCGAGGGCCTGGCCCGGCTGTCGGGCAAGGTGGCCGCCGGGCGCTCGCGCGCCGCCGCAGGGCAGGCCGAGGTGGAGCGGCTGGCCCAGGCTGCCGCCGAGGCCGCCGCGCGGGCCGAGGCCGCCGAGGCGCGGCTGGCCGAGCGACGGGCGGGCGCCGCCGACGCCGACGACGAGGACGTCGCGCTGGTCACCGCGCACACCGACGCGGTCGCCGCGCACACCGCCGCCGCACGCACCGTCACCGAGCTCGCCGACGCCGAACGCGCCGCCGAGCGCGACCGCGCCTCCTGGGCCGCCCGCCGCGACGCGCTCGCCCTCGGCCTGGCCCCCGCCGACGGCGCGGCCGCCGTCCTCGCCTCGGGCCTGCCCGGCGTCGTCGGGCCGGTCACCGACCGGATCACCGTGGCGCCCGGCGCGGAGGTGCCGCTGGCCGCCGCGCTCGGCGGGCTGGCCGAGGCCGTCGTCGTCACCGGGGTCGCCGAGGCGGCCGCCGTGCTCGCGCAGCTGCGCGACACCGACGCCGGCCGCGCCGGGCTGCTGGTCACCGGCGGCCCGCCGCCGCTGCCGCGGGAGGGCTGGCCGGCGCTGCCCGAGGGCCTGTCCTGGGCGCTGGACCTGGTCGAGGCGCCCGCGGAGCTGCACCCGGCGCTGGCCCGCGCGCTGGAGCGGGTCGCCGTCGTCCCCACCCTCGACGCCGCCCGCGCGCTGGTCGCCACGCACCCCCGGGTGCGCGCGGTCACCGCCGACGGCGACCTCGTGGGCGCCGACTCCGCCACCGGCGGCGCGACGAACGCGCCCTCGGGCCTGGAGGTGCGCGCCCGGGTCGACGAGGCCGAGCGCGAGCTCGCCGCCGCCAGCGACCGCGCCGCGGACCTCGCCGACCGGCTGGCCGCCGCCCGCGAGACCGCCCGCGCCCGCTCGGCCGACGTCGACACCGCGCTGGCCGCCCGCCAGGCCGCCGACCGCAGCCGCTCCCAGCTGGCCGCGCACCTCGCCGAGCTCGGGGCCGCGGCCCGGTCGGCCGCCGCCGAGGCCGAGCGCTCGGACGCCGCCCGGCGCCGCGCCGAGCGCGCGCTGGGGGAGTCGCAGGCCGGCCTCGCCGAGCTCGAGGCCCGGCTCGCCGAGGCCGAGGCCGCGCCGGTCGAGGAGGAGCCGTCGGCCGAGCAGCGCGACCGGCTGCGCCTGGAGGTGGCCGCGGCCCGGCAGGCCGAGACCGAGGCCCGGCTGGCGGTGCGGACGGCGGAGGAGCGGGCCCGCGCGCTGTCCGGGCGCGCCGACGCGCTGCGCCGGCAGGCCCGGCAGGAGCGGGCCGCCCGCGAGCGCGCCGCGGCCGCCCGGCTGGCCCGCCGCCGCGGCGCGGAGGTCGCCGCCCGGGTGCGCGCCGGCGCCGAGGAGGCCCTCACCGCGCTGGCCGGCTCGCTGACCCGCGCCGCCGCCGAGCGCGACGAGCTGGCCCGGCAGCGCACCGCCCGCGAGGCCGAGCTGCTGGAGGTCCGCACCCGGGTCCGCGCGGCGACCGCCGAGCTGGAGCGGCTCACCGACGAGGTGCACCGCGACGAGGTCGCCCGCGCCGAGCAGCGGCTGCGCATCGAGGCGCTGGAGGAGCGGGCCGCCGAGGAGTTCGGCGTCGACCTGCCCACGCTGGTCGCCGAGTACGGGCCGGCCGCGCCGGTGCCGCCGACCCCGGCGCAGGTCGCCGACGCCGAGGCCGCCGGGGAGCCCGAGCCCGCCGCCGTGCCCTACGACCGCGCCACCCAGGAGCGCCGGGCCGCCCGCGCCGAGCGGGACCTCACCACCCTCGGCAAGGTCAACCCGCTGGCCCTGGAGGAGTTCGCCGCGCTCGAGGAGCGGCACACCTTCCTCGCCACCCAGCTCGAGGACCTCAAGGCCACCCGCCGGGACCTGCTGACCGTCGTCCGCGAGGTCGACGGGCGCATCCACGACGTGTTCGCGTCCGCGTTCGCCGACGTCGCCCGCGAGTTCGAGGGCGTCTTCGCCACCCTGTTCCCCGGCGGGCAGGGGCGGCTGGTGCTCACCGACCCCGACGACATGCTCACCACGGGCGTGGAGATCGAGGCCCGCCCGCCGGGCAAGAAGGTCAAGCGGCTGTCGCTGCTGTCCGGCGGCGAGCGCTCGCTGACCGCCGTCGCGCTGCTGGTGTCGATCTTCCGCGCGCGGCCGTCGCCGTTCTACGTGCTCGACGAGGTCGAGGCCGCGCTCGACGACGTCAACCTCGGCCGGCTGCTCACCCTCGTCGAGCAGCTGCGGGCGACGTCGCAGCTGATCGTCATCACCCACCAGAAGCGGACGATGGAGATCGCCGACGCCCTCTACGGCGTGAGCATGCGCGGCGACGGCATCACCGGCGTGATCAGCCAGCGCCTGCGGGAGCCCGACGCCGCCTCGGCCTGACCCGGGCGGCAGGAACGGCCGGTCCTGCCGCTCAGACGCCGGAGGGGACCAGCAGGTCGACGACGAGCGGCAGGTGGTCCGAGGCACCGGCGCCGTCGAGGACGCGCGCCCCGGCGACCTGGATGCCCGGGGTCACCCACACCTGGTCGATGCGCGCGTGCGGGGCGCGGGCGGGGTGGGTGAGGCCCTCGTCGCGCTGCCAGAACCGCCACCGTGCCTGGTCCCCGCGCTCGCCGGCGACCTCCCAGGCGTCGGTGAACCGCTCGCGCAGGCCGGCGAGCTCGGGGGCGTCGGGAGCGGCGTTGAGGTCGCCGACCAGCACGCCGGTGGCCATGGGCTCGGTGGTCAGCGTCGCCAGCAGCTCCACCTGCTCGGCGCGCTCGGCCGCGGACCGGGTCGTCAGGTGGGTGGTGGTCACCCACAGCGCGCCGCCGTCGAGCTCCACCAGGGTGCGCAGCGCGCTGCGCGGCTCGCCGCTGCCCGGCAGCGGGTGGACGTCGCTGACCAGGATCGGCAGCCGGGACAGCAGCGCGTTGCCGTACTGACGCCGCGGCGCGTCCCCGGGGCGGGGCTCGTCGATCGCCGGGCCCCACGCCAGCTGCATGTCCAGCGCCCGGGACAGCAGCAGCGCCTGGTCGACGTCCTCGCTGCGCTCGCCGAAGTGCCGGTCCACCTCCTGCAGGCAGACGACGTCGGCGTCGGCGGCGGCGAGCACCTTCGCCAGCCGCGGCAGGTCGTGCCGCCGGTCGTCGCCCACGCCGTGGTGGGTGTTGAAGGTGACCAGCCGGACGGGGATGGGTGGCTGGTCGGGCCCGGGGGCCGGCTTCTGACCACGGGGATCGGTCACCCCGTCAGCCTGTCACCTCCGCCGCCGGGGCCGCAGCGGGCACCGGACCGGCCAGCGGCAGGTCGAGCACCTGCTGCAGGCACTCCTCGCCGTCGGGCCGGTGGTCGGTCACGTGCAGCACGAACCGCGCCCGCCGGCCCTCGAGCACCAGCTCGCCCACCTGGTTGCCGAAGAACGGCCCGGCCGCCTTGGTCCACTCGACCGACGCGGGACGGACGCGGGTGGCCCGCGCGAGCGCCCCGGTCAGCCGCCGCGCCCAGCGGCTCCAGCCGATCCGGAAGCCGACCCGGATCGGGTGCGGCGCCTGGTTGTGCAGCGGCGAGACGGTGAGCTGGTGCACCCGCCCGGCCAGGCCGCCGGGGGAGACCACCTCGGCGGCGTAGGCGTGGTGGACGTCGCCGGAGAGCACCACCGCCGTCGCCGGCGCCCGGCCCAGCTCGCCGCGGGCCACGGCCAGCAGCGCGGCGGCCAGCCGGTCGAAGGAGTGCCCGAACGCGGCCCAGTGCTCGAGGTCGGCGGCCTGCCGCAGCGCCTCGGCCAGACGGCCCAGCGGCCGCCCCTCGTGCCGGACCGCCAGCGCCTCGTCCCAGCGCTCGATCGCGTCGATCGCGTGGGGGAGCAGCCAGGGCAGCGACGTGCCGACCAGCAGGTGCTCGACGCCGTCCGCGACCGCGGCGCGCATCTGCTCCTCGATCCAGGCGAACTCGTCGTCGTCGACCATCCGGCGGGACCGCTCCTCGAGCACCCGCCCGGCCCGGCTGTCCACCATCAGCAGCCGCGCCTCGCCCCAGTGGCGCACGTAGCTCCAGCGCACCGACCGCGGGTCCCGGTCGGCGGCCTCGGCCATCTCGCGCAGCACCGGCTCGGCGTCGGCGCCCTCGGGCAGCGCGCACACGGCCTGCCACGTCCCGCTGGCCGCCAGCTCGGCGGGGGAGAGGTTGCCCAGGTGCTGGTAGACCCAGTAGCTGACCATGCCGCCGGCGATGCGGTCGTCCCACCAGTCGGTGGCGGTCACCCGGCGCCGCCAGGCGGCCGAGGTGTTCCAGTCGTCGATCATCTCGTGGTCGTCGAAGACCATGGACGACGGGATGGTGGCCAGCAGCCAGCGCACCTGCGGGTCGCTCCAGGACTCGGCGTAGAGCCGGGTGTACTCCTCCAGGTCGCGGACCTGGGCGCCGCGCTCCACCGCCCTGCCGCGGCGGAGGCCCAGCCACGTGCGGGTGGCCGGGGTGAGCTCGTCGGCGTAGACCTGGTCGCCGAGCAGCACCAGCGCGTCCGGCCACTCGTCCTCGGGCAGCGCCGCGACCCGCTCGGCGTAGGCGTCCAGCGCGTCGGGCGGGATGCCCTCGGCGACGTCGACGGTGCCCGGCGCGGCGTAGCGGCAGGAGCCGAAGGCCAGCCGGAAGGGCCCGGGCCGCCCGGGCGTGCGGATCCGGCTCGGCGGGAACGGCGAGCCCTCCTCGGGCCACACCCGGACGCCATCCGTGCCGTCGGCCGAGAGGTGCACCTCGTAGGGCGTGGTGCTGCCCGGCGCCAGCCCCTCCACGACGACGAGCGCGTAGTGGTGCCCGCCCACGCGGAAGGTGCGCGCGCTGCGCCCCAGGACCTCGACGGTGCACGCGCGGTCGGTCTCGACCCACACGGTCGCCGACACCGGGTCGACGTGCCGCAGCAGCGGGCCGAGCAGCAGGGCCGGGGGATCCCCGTCGGTCGGCGGCATGACCGCCAGCCTCGCCCACCGACCCGGGTTCCGCCCAGAGCCCGCCGTGCGGGAGCTGGGAGACTGACCGGCATGGAGTTCGTGCTGATCGCGATCGCGATCGTCCTCGTGGCCCTGGTCGCCGGGGTGGGTCTCCTGGTGGGCCGCGGCCGCCGCACCACCCGGCTGGACGAGGACGCTGCCGCCGGCACCACGCTCACCCGCCCGCGCCCGCCCACGGCGCCGCCCGCGCCGCCGCGGGAGGACCGCCCGTCGGGGGCCACCGCCTCCGGTCAGGGCCTCGCGCCGGCCGAGCCCGACACCGTCTCGCCCGAGCCGCCGCCCGCCGTCGAGCTGCCGCCGGCCGAGGCGGAGCCGGGCGTCGTCTTCGAGACGCCGCCGCCGTCGGCCGGCCGGCTGGTGCGGCTGCGGTCCCGGCTGGCCCGCTCGCAGTCCTCGCTCGGCCGCGGCCTGCTCACCGTGCTGGCCCGCGAGCGGCTCACCGAGGACGACTGGGAGGAGGTCGAGGAGACCCTGCTGGCCGCCGACGTCGGCGTCGCCGCGACCACCCAGATCGTCGAGCGGCTGCGCACCCAGTCGATGGTGCTGGCCACCGCCACCCCCGCCGACCTGCGCGCGCTGCTCGTCCGCGAGCTGACCGCCGTCCTCGGGCCCGACCTCGACCGCGGCCTGGCCACCGACCGGCACGGGGGCCGGCCCGGCGTGCTCCTCGTCGTCGGCGTCAACGGCGCCGGCAAGACGACGACGGTCGGCAAGATCGCCCGCGTGCTCGTCGGGGACGGCAGGAGCGTCGTCCTCGGCGCCGCCGACACCTTCCGCGCCGCCGCCGCCGACCAGCTCGAGACCTGGGGCGAGCGGGTGGGCGTGCTCACCGTCCGCGGGCGGGAGGGCGCCGACCCGGCGTCGGTGGCGTTCGAGGCGGTGCGCACCGGCGTGGAGGCCGAGGTCGACACCGTCGTCGTCGACACCGCCGGGCGGCTGCACACCAAGTCCGGCCTCATGGACGAGCTGGGCAAGATCAAGCGGGTCGTGGAGAAGCAGAGCCCGGTCACCGAGACGCTGCTGGTCCTCGACGCCACCACCGGCCAGAACGGCATCGTGCAGGCGCGGGTGTTCACCCAGGCCGTCGACGTCACCGGCGTGGTGCTCACCAAGCTCGACGGCACCGCCAAGGGCGGGATCGTCGTCTCGGTGCAGCGCGAGCTCGGCATCCCGGTCAAGCTGATCGGCCTGGGGGAGGGCGCCGACGACCTCGCGCCGTTCGAGCCGGAGGCCTTCGCGGAGGGCCTGGTCGGCGCCGCGGACTAGCGGGCCTCGGCCGGCTCCGACCAGCGCTGCTCGATCCGGCCGTACCGCCAGACCACCGCGGCGACCACCCAGGTCACCACGAACAGCCCGACGATCGCGAACCCGACGAACTCCAGGTCGAGGGAGGCCAGCCAGGCCAGCGGGCCGCCGTCGACGTGCAGCCGCTCGACCAGCAGGCCGACCAGCACGAGGGTGCCGATCACCAGGGCGACGGTCACCGACAGCACCGTGATGGTCAGGTTGTAGAAGACCTTGCGGACCGGCTTGAGGAACGCCCAGCCGTAGGCGCGGGACATCAGGACGCCGTCGGCGGTGTCGAACAGGCTCATGCCGGCGGCGAACAGGACCGGCAGGACGAGGATCGCGTACCAGGGCAGCACGAACGCCGCCGAGCCCGCGGCCAGCACCAGCAGCGCGACCTGGGTGGCGGTGTCGAAGCCGAGGCCCATGAGCAGCCCGACCGGGTAGAGGTGCCAGGCGCGGTCGACCCGGCGGGTCACGCGGCCCAGCAACCGGGCGAGGAAGCCGCGGTTGTGCAGGTGGTGCTCGAGCTCGGCCTCGTCGTACTCGCCGGTGCGCATCCGGCGGAACACCCGGGCGATGCCCATGGCCGAGCCCAGGTTCATCAGGCCGATGAGCAGCAGGAAGCTGCCGGCCACGAGGGTGCCGACCAGCGCCAGCGTCTGCCCGACGGCGTTGTCGTCCTCCTGGACCACCCCGGCCACCGAGCGCACCCCGGCCACCAGCAGCAGGCTCGCCGCGAAGACCACCGAGGAGTGGCCGAGGGAGAACCAGAAGCCGGTGCTCACGGACGGGCGGCCGTCCTCGACCAGCTTCCGGGTGGTGTTGTCGATCGAGGCGATGTGGTCGGCGTCGAAGGCGTGCCGGACGCCGAGCATGTAGGCGGTCAGGCCCACGCCGACGCCGAGCACGCCGGTGCTGCCCAGCCGGTACTCCTGCGGCGCCACGGCGAGGACGAGGACGCCCCAGCCGACGACGTGCAGCAGCAGCACGAACGCCGCCATCCCGCCGATGGACCGCCACTCGCGGGGCGAGAAGCCCCCGCCGACCCGGCCGGGCGATCGCGGTGCACCGAGCGGGGCGGGCACGGCTCGGGCGGGCACGCTCACGGGTTCCTCCAGCGGGGGGCGGCGGACGGACGGGCCGACCTTATTGCACACGGTTTGCAACTGCACACGCCTCGCAGACCGCGGCCGCGGGTGGCCGCGGCCACGCCGGTGCGCGCCCGCAACACGGCCGTCACACGACCCCGGGACACGCGGCGCGGAGTTCACGGTCCGGAAACGCGGCGACGACGCCTCCGGAAACAACGCCCCGGCACCGTGAACGCCGCGTCGCCGCCAGGGAGGGGGGCGACCGCGACCCCGACCGTCCCCGGCCCGCCGGGGCCCGTTTCCCTCGTTGCGGCCGACGGCCCACGACCCACCTCAGGAGGTTGCCGTGGTCAACACCGGCGACACCGCCTGGATCCTCACCAGCGCGGCTCTCGTGCTGTTGATGACGCCGGGCCTCGCGCTCTTCTACGGCGGCATGGTCCGCGCGAAGAGCGTGCTCAACATGATGATGATGAGCTTCGGCGCGCTGGCGCTCATCACCGTGCTCTGGGTGCTCTACGGCTACTCCGTCGCGTTCGGGAACGACGTCGGCGCCGGCCTGCTGGGCGACCCGGGCGAGTTCTTCGGGCTCAAGGGCCTCATGGAGGACACGACGAGCGAGGCCGGCGGCCTGCCGTCGATGGCCTTCGTCGGCTTCCAGGCCGTCTTCGCGATCATCACCGTCGCGCTGATCTCCGGCGCGATCGCCGACCGGGCGAAGTTCGGCTCCTGGATGGTCTTCGCCGGCCTGTGGGCCACCGTCGTCTACTTCCCGGTCGCCCACTGGGTCTTCGACTTCACCCTCACCGACGACGACGGCGTGGTCACCCACACCGGCGGCTGGATCGCCAACGACCTGGCGGCGATCGACTTCGCCGGCGGCACCGCGGTGCACATCAACGCCGGTGCGGCGGGGCTCGCGCTGGCCCTGGTGCTCGGCAAGCGGCGCGGCTTCGGCCGCGAGGCGATGCGCCCGCACAACCTGCCGCTCGTCATGCTCGGCGCCGGCCTGCTGTGGTTCGGCTGGTTCGGCTTCAACGCCGGCTCCGCGCTCGCGGCCAACAACACCGCCGCCGTCGTCTGGGTCAACACCCTCGCCGCCACCGGCGCCGCCGTCCTCGGCTGGCTGGTCACGGAGAAGCTCCGCGACGGCCACGCCACCTCGCTGGGCGCGGCCTCCGGTGCCGTCGCCGGCCTGGTCGCCATCACCCCGGCCTGCTCGTCGCTGTCACCGGTCGGCAGCCTCGTGGTGGGCGTCATCGCCGGTGCGCTGTGCGCCCTCGCCGTCGGGCTGAAGTACCGCCTCGGCTACGACGACTCGCTCGACGTCGTCGGCGTGCACCTGGTCGGCGGCCTCTGGGGCACCCTCGCCGTCGGGTTCCTCGCCACCGCCGGCGCCCCGGCCGGGGTCGACGGGCTCTTCTACGGTGGCGGTGTCGACCAGCTCTGGCGGCAGGCCGTCGGTGCCGTCGCGGTGCTCGTGTTCTCCTTCGTGCTGACGCTCGTGATCGCCACGGTCGTCAAGGCCGTCATGGGCTTCCGGATCAGCGAGGAGGACGAGGTCGCCGGGATCGACACCGTCGTCCACGCCGAGTCCGGGTACGACTTCACCAGCCTCGGGGGCGGCAGCGGGTCCGCCCTCCACCAGGCCACCACCCCGAAGACCACGGAAGGGGTCCGGGCATGAAGCTCGTCACCGCCATCATCAAGCCGTTCAAGCTCGACGACGTGAAGAACGCCCTCGAGCTGATCGGGATCACCGGGCTCACCGTCAGCGAGGTCCAGGGCTTCGGCCGCCAGCGCGGCCACACCGAGGTCTACCGCGGCGCCGAGTACCAGGTGGACTTCGTCCCGAAGGTGCGCATCGAGGTCGTCGTCGGCGAGATCGAGGCCGCCCGCGTGGTGGACGCCGTCGTCGAGTCGGCCTCCACCGGCCAGATCGGCGACGGCAAGGTCTGGGTCACGACGATCGACGAGATCGTGCGGGTCCGGACCGGTGAGCGCGGCGAGGACGCGCTCTAGCCGGGTCCCTGACCCGGAGACCGGGCATCGGCCGGGGTGGTGGGAGGACCCACCGCCCCGGCCGACGCCGTTCCAGCCCGTGGACCGAACCGACCAGGGGGGACCGTGCCGGACCTGAAGGGGCTGCCCGACCTGCCGCGCGCCGAGCGGGTGCGGGTGCTCGACGCCTGGCTGGGCGGCCTGCTGGCCGACGCCGTGGCCGGCACGCCGCCGCCGCGGCAGGGCCGCGGCGGGCCCCCGCCGCTGACCGGCACCGACGGCGTCGCGCTCGTCGCCGTGGGCAGCCTCGGCCGCCGCGAGCCGCCCCCGCACGGCGACCTGGACCTCGTGCTGGTCCACGACGGCCGGCCGGAGGTCGCCGCCCTCGCCGACGCCGTCTGGTACCCGATCTGGGACGCCGGCGTCCGGCTGGACCACTCGGTGCGCTCGGTGCCCGAGGCCGTGTCGGTGGCCTCCACCGACGTGAAGGCCGGCCTCGGGCTGCTCGACGCGCGGCTGGTCGCCGGCGACGCCGCCCTCGCCGGGTCGCTGCGCACCGCCACGCTGGCCAGCTGGCGGCAGTCGGCGTCGAGGCTGCTGCCGCAGCTGCGCGACCTGCGCCGCGGCCGCGCCCGCCAGGTCGGCGAGCTGGCCTTCCTCCTCGAGCCCGACCTCAAGGAGGCCTACGGCGGCCTGCGCGAGGGCCAGGTGCTGCGCGCCGTCGCCGCCGCCCAGCTCGGCGACGAGCCCTCCGCCGAGGCCGAGGCGGCCTACTCCTTCCTGCTCGACGTCCGCGACGAGCTGCGCCGCCGCACCGGCCGGCCCAACGACGTGCTCGTGCGCCAGGAGCAGCGCCCGGTCGCCGCGGCGCTCGGCCTCGCCGACGAGGACGTGCTGCTGCGCGAGGTGAGCCTGGCCGGGCGCCGGCTGGCCTTCGTCGCCGACGACACCTGGCGGCGCGTCGAGGCCGCGCTGGTCCGGCGGCCGCGCGCCCGCTACCGCCGGGTGCGCCGCGAACCGCTGGCCGAGGGCGTGGTGCGCCAGGGCGACGAGGTGGTGCTCGCCCGCGACGCGCGCCCGGCGGCCGACCCCGGCCTCGTGCTGCGCGGCGCCGCGGCCGCCGCCCGCGCCGACCTGCTGCTGTCGCCCTACACGCTCAAGGTGCTCGCGGTGCACTCGCCGCCGGTGCCCGAGCCGTGGCCGGCCGAGGTGCGCTGGTCGTTCCTGCGGCTGCTGGCCAGCGGCCGCTCGGCGGTGCCGGTCCTCGAGCAGCTGGACCAGGAGGGCCTGCTGGCGCGCCTGCTGCCGGAGTGGGCCCGGGTGCGGTCGCTGCCGCAGCGCCACCCGTGGCACCGGTTCACCGTCGACCGGCACCTGGTCGAGGCCGCCGCGGCCGCCGCCGAGCTCACCCACGACGTCGACCGGCCCGACCTGCTGCTGGTCGCGGCGCTGCTGCACGACCTCGGCAAGGGCTGGCCCGGCGACCACAGCGTCGTCGGGGAGCCGATCGCCGCCGGCGTCGCCGAGCGCATGGGCTTCGCGCCGGCCGACGTCGCCACCGTGGGCACGCTGGTCCGCCACCACCTGCTGCTGCCCGACACCGCCACCCGCCGCGACATCGACGACCCGGCCACCATCGAGCGGGTCGCCGACACCATCGGCCGGGACGCCCAGGTGCTGCAGCTGCTGCACGCGCTGGCGCAGGCCGACGGCGCGGCCACCAGCACCTCGGCGTGGTCGCCGTGGAAGGCGCACCTGGTCGCCCACCTGGTGGCCCGCGTGCAGGCGCACCTCGGCGGCACCGTCGTCGACGGGCCCGACCCGGTGCTGCACCCCACCGAGCCGACGGTCACCCAGGCCGGCGGCGACGGTGCGGTCACCGTGGGCGTCGAGGACGTCGCCGACGGCCAGCAGGTGACCATCGGGGCGCCCGACGCGCACGGCCTGTTCAGCCGGCTCGCGGGGGTGCTCGCGCTCAACCAGCTCGACGTCCGCGCGGCCAAGGTGAACGTCGTGGGGGGCCGGGCCACCGCCGTGTTCGCCGTCCGCCCGCGGTTCGGCCGCGCACCGCAGCCGACGATCCTCGCCGACGCCGTCCGCGCCGCCCTGGAGGGGACGCTGCCGCTGGCCGACCGGCTGCGCCAGCGCGAGGCCGACTACCGGCAGGACGCCGCCCGGTCCGCGCCGCCGCGGATCTCCTGGCACGACTCGGAGGTCAGCGGGGAGGCGACCAGCATCGTCGAGGTGCGCGCCGGCGACCGGGCCGGCCTGCTGTACCGGCTCACCGCCGCGCTCGCCGCCGAGGGCCTCGACGTCACCTCCGCGCGGATCGAGACCCTCGGGGCCGACGCCGCCGACTACTTCTACGTGTGCACCCCCACCGGCTGCCCGATCGACGCCGGGCAGCGGGCCCGGGTGGAGGCCGCGCTGGTGGCCGCGGCGCGCGGCGCCGTCCCCGACCCGGCGCGCACCGGAGGCGACACGCCGGGCTGAGGCGGCCGGGAACTGTCGGTGGCCCGTGCGACCGTCGGGACGAGGCGGGACGGACCGGTCCCGCATCCGACGCCGAGGGGGATCCGCGTGACCGTCCAGCAGACCGCAGCCCTGCCGACCTGGCCGTGCCGGGACTGCGGGGAGGACCGCGTGTTCGAGCAGCCGCCGTGCGCCGACGGGCACACCGACGACGGCGGCGAGTGCCCGGAGTGGATCTGCACCGGCTGCGGCGGTGCGCTCCTGGCCGGCGGGGCCGAGGTCGTCGTCGTGGCGGCGGTGCGCCGCGCGGCCTGAGGGAGGACCTCCGCGGCCTCCGGGTCACCGGAGGGTCAGCGCCACCCGGCCGGAGGCGGACAGGGCGCCGTCGGTCACGAACGCGATCCACCCGCCGCGGAGCAGGACCAGCTCGATCAGCTCGTCCACCACGTCGTCGACCACGTCGGGGTGCTCGACGTCGTCGGCGGGGAGGAGGAAGTCGCCGTCCGGGCTCAGGCGGGCCGGGTGGGCGAAGCCCTCCTCGACGGCGAGCATCTCCGGCCGCTCCCGCCGGGCGGCCAGCCAGGCCGCGTCGATGCCCTCGACCACCGCGTGCCGGGAGCGCCGCCGCTCCAGGTGGGCCAGCGCCTCGCCCTGACGGGACAGCAGGTACTGCTCGAGCACCTCGCGGATCCGCGGCACGAGCACCGGCAGGGGCGCGCGGGTCAGGTCGGCGGGCACCGTCCCGGCCAGCCGGGCGGTGTTGCGCGACAGGCGGCGGAAGCGGGCCGTCGCGCGGTCGTTGCCCACGAGGACCAGCGGGGCGGGGTGCAGCCGCAGGTGGGTACCCAGCGCCCGGTCGACCCGGCGCAGGAAGGCGTCGGCGTCCTCGTCCCGCGCCGTGAGCGGGAACGCCGACCGCGGCGGTGGCCGCAGCTCGCCGGCGACGCCCTCGAGCAGCCGCGCCTCCCGGCCCGACAGCAGCAGGACGACGTGTCGCGGCGTGCGGTGCAGGGCGCGGACCAGGTCCCGGGTGGCGAAGGTCGGGTCCACGACGACGCGGTCGGAGACGGGCACCGGCAGGCGCACCACCTCCTGCACCACGCCGTTCACGTAGACCGCGATCCCCGCCCCGGTGGGACCGCGCCGCGCGCCGGCCACCGCCCCGGCCACCGCGTCGGCCAGGGACGGGGGTGCGCCGTCGCGGGCCAGCCGGTCCGCGGCCTCGGCGGCCAGGCGCTGCAGGCGGGCGGCGTCGTCGTCGGTCATGCGGGGCGCCGGGGTCGTCGCCGCCAGCAGGGACACGCACCGGTCGGCGCGGACCGACTGCAGCAGGAGCACCTGCTCGGGGGAGGGCCACTCGATCCGGGCCCGGGTGGCCGTCACGGCGCCGGCCAGCCCAGCGGCACGGCGTCCAGCCGCCGGGCCAGGCGGGCGACGGTGCGGTCGAGGACCCGCTCGCGGCGGGGGCCGTGCAGTCCGGACAACCGGTGGACGCCGATGCGCACCGGGACGCCGGCGGCGGCCGCGCGCTGGACCACCAGGGTGACCAGCTCGGTCTCCTCCCGGTCGGCCTCCTCCACCAGCCGGGCCACGAGCGCGGCGTCGAGGGCGACGGGCACCCGCGGGACGGGCACGCGGGGGAGGAGCAGGGCGGTGTGCACCTCCAGCCCGGTCTCCCGGGCGGTGCGGTGGGCCTCGTCGAGGACCTCCGACGCGCGCTCGCGGCCGGTGACGACGGCCAGCAGCCGGGACGGGCCGCCCCTGGGCGGCCCGAGGGGACGGGCTGCGGCGGGCGCCGGGACGTCCGGCCGCGCGGGGGTGGTCGGCGGGGCGAGGTCGAGCGTGGTCACGGGGACTCCCACGGTCGGGCGAGGTCTCCCCCGGTCCCGGAGGACCGGCCGCGCCCGGGCGGGAGCCGGGACTGACGGGCGGCGGCTTCGCGGATGCGGTCGGGTACTCCCCTCGCACGAACCACAATACGTGCAATTCACTTCGGGTACAAGGCTGCGCGTGCGGAGCGGGGCCCGCGTACGGTGCTGCCCGTGGCCGTCTCCTCGCTCGGGTGGACCTTCCTGTCCAACCACGGCCACGTCCTGGTGAGCCTGGCGGCCGATCCCGAGGCCCGCGTCCGCGACGTGGCCGAACGCGTCGGGATCACCGAGCGTGCGGTGCAGATGATCGTGGCCGACCTCGAGCAGGCGGGCTACGTCGTCCGCGAGCGGGTGGGCCGGCGCAACCGCTACACCGTGTCCACCGAGGGGCACTTCCGCCACCCCCTCGAGGAGCACGTCCGCACGGGGGAGTTCCTCGCCCTGGTGCTCGGGGACGCCGCCTCCTCCCGGGGCTGACGGGCGGCACCGGTCGCGGCCGGACCGGTCGGCGCGCTGCGGTCGATACGCTGGGGACAGGAGGCGCGAGGACCCGGCCGGGTCCGTGCCGTGTCGCCGGTCGGTCTGACCGGCGGGCCGTGCCCGCGACACCCGACGAGGACGTGCTGTGTTCGAGACTCTCTCCGACCGCCTCGACAAGGTCTTCACCGGCCTGCGGGGCAAGGGCCGGCTGACCGACGCCGACATCGACGCCACCGCGCGCGAGATCCGCATCGCGCTGCTCGAGGCCGACGTCGCGCTGCCGGTGGTGCGCGCCTTCATCGCCGCGATCAAGGAGCGGGCGCGCGGCGCCGCGGTGTCGCAGGCGCTCAACCCGGCGCAGCAGGTCATCAAGATCGTCAACGAGGAGCTCATCGAGATCCTCGGCGGCGAGACCCGGCGGCTGCGCTACGCCAAGACCTCGCCCACGGTGATCATGCTCGCCGGTCTGCAGGGCTCCGGTAAGACCACGCTGGCCGGCAAGCTCGGCCGCTGGCTGAAGTCCCAGGGCCACGCCCCGTTGCTGGTCGCCGCCGACCTGCAGCGGCCCAACGCGGTCAACCAGCTCTCGATCGTGGCGCAGCAGGCCGGCGTCGACGTCTACGCGCCGGAGCCGGGCAACGGCGTCGGCGACCCCATCCGGGTGGCCGCCGACTCGATCGAGCACGCCCGCCGCACCATGCACGACGTCGTCGTCGTCGACACCGCCGGCCGGCTGGGCATCGACGCCGAGCTGATGGCGCAGGCCGCCGGCATCCGCGACGCCGTCCAGCCCGACGAGACGCTGTTCGTCGTCGACGCGATGATCGGCCAGGACGCCGTCACCACGGCCGAGGCCTTCCGCGACGGCGTCGGCTTCTCCGGCGTGGTGCTCACCAAGCTCGACGGCGACGCCCGCGGTGGTGCCGCGCTCTCGGTCCGCTACGTGACCGGGCAGCCGATCATGTTCGCCTCCACCGGAGAGAAGCTCACCGACTTCGACGTCTTCCACCCCGAGCGGATGGCCTCGCGCATCCTCGGCATGGGCGACGTGCTCACCCTCATCGAGCAGGCCGAGCAGGCCTTCGACGCCGAGCAGGCCGAGAAGATGGCCGGCAAGCTCGTCAGCCGCGAGGGGTTCACCCTCGAGGACTTCCTCGAGCAGATGATGGCCATCCGCAAGATGGGCCCGATCGCCAACCTGCTCGGCATGCTGCCCGGCGCGGGCGCGATGAAGGAGCAGCTCAAGCAGGTCGACGACCGCGACCTGGACCGCACCGCGGCGATCATCCGCTCGATGACCCCGCAGGAGCGGGTCGACTCGAAGATCATCAACGCGTCGCGGCGGGTGCGCATCGCCAACGGCTCGGGGGTGACCGTCACCGAGGTCAACCAGCTGCTGGAGCGCTTCGCGCAGGCCCAGAAGATGATGGGCCAGATGGCCGGCAGCATGGGCCTGCCGGGCATGGGCCCGATGTCGAAGAAGGCCCGCGGCCGGCAGATGCAGGCCCAGTCCTCGAAGAAGGGCAAGGGCAAGAAGGGCAGCGGCAAGAAGGCTGGCGGCGGCAAGGCCCCGGCCCGCCGGCCGATGGGCGCCCCGGGCCTGCCCCCGGGCGCCGGCTTCCCGGGCGGGCTGCCGGGCGGCATGCCCTCGCTGCCGCCGGGCCAGGCGCTGCCGGACCTGAGCAAGCTCGACTTCAGCAAGTTCGGGGACGAGCGGCCCGGGCGGTGACCGCCCCCGCCCTGCACCTGTCCGGGGTCGTCCTCCCCGAGGGCGAGCACCGCGACCTGTGGATCCGCGACGGCCGGGTCACCTTCGAGCGGGTCCCGGGCGCCGAGACCGTCTCCCGCGGCGGCTGGCTGCTGCCGGGCCTGGTCGACGCGCACTGCCACGTCGGCATCGGCCGGGGCGGGGTGCCCGTCGAGGACCTCGCCGGGCTGCGCGAGCAGGCGCTGGCCGAGCGGGCCGCCGGGGTGCTGGCGCTGCGCGACTGCGGCTCGCCGGTGGACACCCGGGCGCTGGACGACGAGCCCGACCTGCCGACGATCGTCCGCGCCGGCCGGCACCTGGCCGCGACCCGGCGCTACATCCCGGGGCTGGCGGTCGAGCTGGAGCCCGCCGGGCTGGTCGAGCAGGTGCGGGTGCAGGCCCGGCGCGGCGACGGCTGGGTGAAGCTGGTCGGCGACTGGATCGACCGGTCGGTGGGGGACCTCGCGCCCGAGTGGCCGGCCGACGTCGTGGCCGAGGCGATCGCGGCGGCGCACGAGGAGGGCGCGCGGGTCACCGCGCACACCTTCGGCACCGACGCGCTGCCCGACCTGGTCCGCGCCGGCATCGACTGCATCGAGCACGGCACCGGGCTCACCGAGGACCTGGTCGGCGAGATGGCCGCGCGCGGCACCGCCGTCGTCCCGACGCTGGTCAACGTGGAGAACTTCCCCGGCTTCGCCGCCGCGGGGGAGGCGAGGTTCCCGGCGTACGCGAGCACGATGCGGCGGCTGTACGCGTCCTCGGGTGCGGTGGTGCGGGCGGCGTTCGAGGCCGGCGTGCCCGTGTTCGCCGGCACCGACGCCGGCGGCGGCATCGAGCACGGCCGGATCGCCGACGAGGTCCGCGCGCTGTGCGATGCCGGCCTGCCCGCCGAGGCCGCGCTGGCCGCGGCGTCGTGGTCCGCGCGCACCTGGCTGGGCCTGCCCGGCATCGAGGAGGGCGCGCCGGCCGACCTCACCGTCTACGACGGCGACCCGCGCGCCGACCTCGGCGTCCTGACCCGGCCGCAGCTCACCGTGCTGCGCGGCCGGGTGCACCGCTAGGGGCCCCGAGCTCGAGGACCACCTCCGTGCCGCGGCGGGACGACGCCAGCCGTAACCCGCCGCCGGAGGCCTCGGCGGTGCGCCGGGCGATGTCCAGCCCGAGCCCGGTCCACCGCCGCCTCGGGCAGCCCCGGGCCGTCGTCGCGCACGGTCACCCGGGCGGCGCCGCCCGCGCGCGGCCGGACGCCGAGCACGAGCCCCGTGCCGTCGGGGGTGTGGGCGAAGACGTTGCCGATCAGGGCGTCGAGCGCGGCGGCGAGGTCCTCGGCGGGCACCCGGGGCCGGCGGGCCTCGCGGATCACGTCGTCGACCGCGCGGCCGACCGCGTCGACCCCGTCGAGGACGCGGTCGCGCCCCGCCGGCGGCAGCGCCTCGGCGTCCAGCTGCAGCGCGGTCAGCGGCGTGCGCAGCCGGTGGGCGAGGTCGGCGACGGACTCCCGCTCGGCGACCAGCAGCTCCTCGATCCGGCCGGCGAGCTGGTTGACCGCCGCCGTCGGCGCAGGTGACGTGCACCGGGGGGACACGGTTCCGACGACCCGCCGGGCGACGACCGCGGCGGCGACTCCGGCGGCGGGCACGGCGCCGACGACGGCTCCGACGACCACGGCTCCGACGACCGGGCGCTCCCGCCCGGGACGGCGTCCGCACGCCGTCCGGGCGGGAGCGCGGTCCGGTCAGACGCTGACGCCGGCGGCCGCGCAGGCGGTGCCGAACTCGGTGACCGGTCCGGTGAGGCCGGTGACCGCGGTGATGACGTCGCCGCCGGACTGTACGTCGTCGATCGCGGCGTCGGTGGCCGCGGAGACGGCGTCGGCGGCGGCGAGCACCGGCGCGCTGGCGTCCCGGTGCCCGGCCGGGGCGTCGCGCAGGGCCTCGAGCAGCGGGACGACGCCGGCCGGGTCGACGTAGCCGGTCTCGTCGACCGAGATCAGCGACAGGCCGACGTAGCCGAACCACCCGGCCACCGCCTGGCACAGGCCCTCGTCGCCGGGGACGCCCGCGCCGGGGACCGGCAGGTCCTCGTCGCTCGTGGGCACGCTGCCGGACCCGGGCGCGGGCTCCGTCCCGGGCGCGGGGTCGGTCACGGGCTCGGTCCCGCCGGTCTCCTCCACCGGCGGGGCGGCCGGCTCCGTCGAGGCCTCCGACCCCTGCGACACGGGCGTGGCCGAGCCGCTGACCGCGGTGGAGCAGGCGGCCAGCGAGGCGCCGGCGGTGAGGGCGAGGACGGCGGTGGCCAGGCGACGGGGGGTGCGCACGGGGGACTCCAGGGAGCTCGAGCCGGGTCTCGGCGGGGGAGGGCCGCCGGTCGGCGGCTCGCTGGGGACGACGGTCGCGGCCCCTGCTTGCGCCGCTCTTGCGAGCGGCTGACCGCGCGGCACAACCCGTTCGCGCGCCCTGGGAGACTCGTGCCGTGCTGTTGCGGATGTCCTCCCTGTTCCTGCGCACCCTGCGCGACGACCCGGCCGACGCCGAGGTGCCCAGCCACCGCCTGCTCGTGCGGGCCGGCTACATCCGCCGGGCCGCGCCGGGCGGCTTCACCTGGCTGCCCCTGGGCTACCGGGTCTTCCGCAACGTCGAGCGCGTCGTCCGCGAGGAGATGGACCGGATGGGCGCGCAGGAGGTGCACTTCCCGGCGCTGCTGCCCCGCGAGCCCTACGAGGCGACCAACCGCTGGACCGAGTACGGCCCCAACCTCTTCCGGCTGCAGGACCGCCGGGGCGCGGACTTCCTCCTCGGCCCCACCCACGAGGAGGTGTTCACGCTCCTGGTGAAGGACCTGTACTCGTCGTACAAGGACCTCCCGCTGTCGCTGTACCAGATCCAGACCAAGTACCGGGACGAGGCGCGGCCCCGGGCCGGGCTGTTCCGCACCCGCGAGTTCACGATGAAGGACAGCTACTCCTTCGACGTCGACGACGCGGGCCTGGACGCCTCCTACGCCGCGCACCGCGCCGCCTACGTCCGGATCTTCGACCGGCTGGGCCTCGACTACGTGATCGTCTCGGCGATGTCCGGGGCGATGGGCGGCTCCAAGAGCGAGGAGTTCCTCCACCCGACCGAGATCGGCGAGGACACCTTCGTCCGCTCGGCCGGCGGCTACGCGGCCAACGTCGAGGCGGTCGGCACCGTCGTCCCCGACCCGCTGCCGATCGAGGGCCTGCCCGAGGCGCACGTCGAGGACACCCCCGACACCCCGACCATCGAGACGCTGGTCGCCGTCGCGCGGGAGCTGTTCCCCGACGCCGGGTACACGGCCGCGTCGACGCTGAAGAACGTCGTCGTCACCCTGGTGCACCCCGACGGCACCCGGGAGCCGCTGGTGATCGGCATCCCCGGCGACCGCGAGGTCGACGCCAAGCGGCTGGAGGCGCAGGTGGCGCCGGCCGAGGTGGAACCGTTCACCGACTTCGAGGCGCACCCGGCGCTGGTCAAGGGCTACATCGGCCCGCAGGTGCTCGGGAAGGACAGCGAGTCGGGCATCCGCTACCTCGTCGACCCCCGCGTCGTCCCCGGCACCCGCTGGGTCACCGGCGCCAACGAGCCGGGCAAGCACGTGTTCGACCTGGTGGCCGGCCGCGACTTCTCCTGGGACGGCACCGTGGAGGCCGCCGAGGTGCTGCCCGGTGACCCCGCGCCCGACGGCTCGGGCCCGCTGGAGCTCGCCCGCGGCGTGGAGATCGGGCACATCTTCCAGCTGGGCCGCAAGTACGCCGACGCCCTCGGCCTCCAGGTGCTCGACGAGAACGGCAAGCTCGTCACGGTCACCATGGGCTCCTACGGCATCGGCGTCTCCCGCGCCGTCGCCGCGATCGCCGAGTCCACCCACGACGAGCTGGGCCTGGTCTGGCCGCGCGAGATCGCCCCGGCCGACGTGCACGTCGTCGCCACGGGCAAGGACGCCGCGGTGTTCGAGGCCGCGCAGGCCCTGTCCGACGAGCTGGTCGCCGCCGGGCTGACCGTGCTCTACGACGACCGGCCGAAGGTGTCGCCCGGGGTGAAGTTCAAGGACGCCGAGCTGCTCGGGATGCCGACCATCGTGACCGTCGGCCGGGGGCTGGCCGACGGCGTCGTCGAGCTGCGGGACCGGGCGACGGGGGAGCGGTCCGAGGTGCCGGTGGCCGACGCCGCCGCTGCGGTGCTCGCTCAGGTCCGGTCGGAGACCAACTCGACCTCGTAGCCGTCGGCGTCCTCGAGGTAGGCGGCGCGGTGCTGCGGGCCGCCGGCGAACGGGTGGCGGTCGGCGAACAGCAGCCGCCACCCGTGCGCCGGCGCCGCGGTCACCAGGTCGTCGAGGTCGTCGGCGGTGCCCGCCCAGAACGCGAGGTGGTTGAGGCCCGGCCGGCGGCGCTCGTGGGTGTCCGCGGCGAGGTCGGGGGAGTGCTCGACGACGACGTACACGTCGCCGAGCCGCCAGGACCGGCCGTGCTCCCACGACTGGTACGGCTGCGCGCCCAGCGCGGTCAGCAGCCAGCCCCACGAGCGCTCGGCGCGGGCGAGGTCGGGCACCCACAGCTCGACGTGGTGGAGCAGACCCCGGCTGGTCATGGCACGCCTCCCGGCATCTGGCATCATGGTCGGTCGAACACGGCGGTGCGCGGCCCTCTCACCGACGCCGGCCGTGTCCCTGGCTCCGCCCCGGCGTAACCCCACGCGTCCGTCCGGCGAGCACCGACGAACAGCGTTCGAGGAGATTCCGAGCCACCGTGGCCACCAAGATCAAGCTCATGCGTCTGGGCAAGATGCGTGCTCCGTACTACCGCATCGTCGTCGCCGACTCGCGCACCAAGCGCGAGGGTCGCGTCATCGAGACGATCGGCAAGTACCACCCGAAGGAGGAGCCCTCCTTCATCGAGGTCGACAGCGAGCGCGCGCAGTACTGGCTGGGCGTCGGCGCGCAGCCGACCGAGCCGGTCGCGGCGATCCTCCGCGTCACCGGCGACTGGCAGAAGTTCAAGGGCGAGCCGGCCCCGCCGCCCATGAAGGTCGCCGCCCCCAAGCCCGACCGCAAGGCCCTCTACGAGGAGGCCGTCCGCAGCGCCGGCGAGGAGCCGGCCGCCGGTGCGACCACCCCGAAGAAGAAGGCCGCTCCCAAGGCCGACGACACCGCCGCCACGGTGGCCGAGGCCGCCGCTGCCGGTGGCGAGGGCCCGGCCGCCGGCGCCACCGCGACGCCCGCCGAGTAAGACGTGCTCGAAGAGGCGCTCGAGCACCTGGTCAAGGGCATCGTCGACCACCCGCGCGACGTCACCGTCGACCTGGTCGGCGGCCGTCGCGGCAAGACCCTCGAGGTCCGGGTCCACCCCGACGACCTCGGCAAGGTGATCGGCCGCGGCGGGCGCACCGCCAAGGCGCTGCGCACCGTCATGACCGGCGTCGGCGGCCGCGGCCTGCGGGTCGACGTCGTCGACACCGACGGGCGCTGAGCCGCGCGGCTTGGACGCGCAGAACTCCTCCACCGACACCGTGGTGGTCGGCCGCATCGGCCGGCCCCACGGTGTCCGTGGTGAGGCCACCGTCGAGGTCCGCACCGACGACCCCGGTGAGCGCTTCCGCCCCGGGGCCGTCCTGCGCACCGTCCCCGCCGAGCGCGGTCCGCTGACCGTCGCCGGCGCCCGCTGGCACCGCGAGGTGCTGCTGCTCGCGTTCGAGGGCTACGACAGCCGCGAGACCGTCGAGACCCTCCGCGACACCCTGCTCGAGGTCCCGGTCGCCGACCTGCCGGCGCTGGAGGACCCCGACGCCTTCTACGACCACCAACTGGTCGGCCTGGCCGCCCGGCTGACCGACGGCACGCCGCTGGGCGAGGTCACCGCGGTCCGCCACGAGGGCGCGGACCTGCTGGTCGTCGACCGCGCCGAGGGGGGCGAGCTGCTGGTGCCGTTCGTCACGGCGATCGTGCCGACCGTCGACCTCGCCGGCGGGTTCGTCGTCGTCGACCCGCCCGAGGGGCTGCTCGAGCTGTGAGCGCCCCGTACCGCGTCGACGTCGTCACGATCTTCCCCGAGTACCTGGCGCCGCTGCGCCAGTCGCTGCTCGGGAAGGCCGCCGAGCGCGGCCTGGTCTCCGTCGGCGTGCACGACCTGCGGCAGTGGACCGACGACGTCCACCGCACCGTCGACGACGCCCCCTACGGCGGCGGCCCCGGCATGGTCATGCGCCCCGAGCCCTGGGCGCGTGCCCTGGAGGCCGTCCGCCCGACCGGCACCCGGCTGGTGGTGCCCACGCCGGCCGGGCGCCCGTTCACCCAGGCCGTCGCCGCCGAGTGGTCCGCCGAGCCCGGGCTGGTGTTCGCCTGCGGCCGCTACGAGGGCATCGACCAGCGGGTGGCCGAGTGGGCCGCCGCGGCCGGGCCGGTGTCGGAGGTCTCGATCGGCGACTACGTGCTGGCCGGCGGCGAGTCCGCGGTGCTGGTGATGGTCGAGGCGGTCACCCGGCTGCTGCCCGGCGTCGTCGGCAACCGGGAGTCGGTCGAGTTCGACTCGCACGCCGACGGGCTGCTCGAGGGGCCCTCCTACACCCGCCCGGCGTCGTGGCGCGGGCTGGACGTCCCGCCGGTGCTGCTGTCCGGCGACCACGCGGCGATCGCCCGCTGGCGGCGTGCGGAGTCGCTGCGGCGGACCGCGACCCGGCGTCCCGACCTGCTGGCCGCGCTGCCGGAGGACGCGCTGTCGCCCGCCGACCGCGCGGTCCTCGACGGTGCCTGACCGCCCCTGGGTCCGGCCGACGGCGCGGGTGGTCGTCCTCGACCCCGACGGCCGGGTGCTGCTGCTCGGCGCCCGGCTGACCGACCCCGCCGTCCCGCCCGGCGACGTGCTGTTCTGGTACACGCCCGGCGGGGGAGTGGAGGACGGCGAGAGCGTCCGCGAGGCCGCCGCCCGCGAGCTGGCCGAGGAGATCGGCCTGGTCGTCGACCCCGCGGCCCTGGAGGGCCCGGTGTGGTTCCGGCGGCACGTCGGCCCGTTCGCCGGCGTGCAGATCGACTCGCGGGAGACCTTCTTCGTCCTGCGCGACGTCGTCCACGAGGTGGACGCCACCGGCCGCACCGAGCTGGAGCTGCTCGGGGAGGAGCCGCACCGCTGGTGGACCGCCGCCGAGGTCGCCGCGGCGGACGTGGAGTTCGCACCCCGCGAGCTCGCCGGCGTCCTGCCCGAGCTGCTGGCCGGGCCGTGGCGCCGGCCACCCCGCGTGGTCGACTGACCGGCCCCGGGACCAGCCCGGTCCGGCCCGCGCTCGGCAGCGTGGCGCCCGTGTGGCACAGTAGAGAGTCGCTGCAGACCGGAGGCGCCGCCGACGGGCACTCCTCCCGGAGTCGCAGCCACCTGGTCCGGAGCGTGGGGCACCCCGATGCCCGGGCCGACGACGAGCCAACGCTGAGACCGAGGAATGCTGCGATGAACACCCTGGACGTACTCGACGCCGACTCGCTGCGCGACGACATCCCCGAGTTCCGCCCCGGGGACACCGTCAAGGTGCACGTCCGCGTCGTCGAGGGCAACCGCTCGCGCATCCAGGTCTTCCAGGGCGTCGTCATCCGGCGCCAGGGCGGCGGGATCCGCGAGACCTTCACCGTCCGCAAGGTCAGCTTCGGCGTGGGTGTGGAGCGCACCTTCCCGGTGCACACCCCGGTCGTCGAGAAGATCGAGGTGCTGACCCGCGGTGACGTCCGCCGGGCCAAGCTCTACTACCTCCGCGAGCTGCGCGGCAAGGCCGCCAAGATCAAGGAGCGTCGCGAGACCGTCGCGCGCTGACCGTCCCCGGCTCCGGCCGGACGACTCCGGGCCGGTCCGACCCGGCCTGACCACGGCGGGTCCTCCGCGGCCGTACGCTGGCTCCCGATGAGCAGCGATCGGTCCGGAGGGCCCGCCGACGTCGTCCCGGGGGACGACCCCACGCCCGAGCGGCCGGACGCCGGTGGCCGCCGCCGCACCTGGCGGCGGAGGGACGATCCCGAGAAGAAGAGCTCGCTGCTGCGCGAGCTGCCCGTGCTGCTGCTCGTGGCCTTCGTGCTCGCGCTGCTGGTGAAGACCTTCCTCGCCCAGGCCTTCTTCATCCCCTCCGGGTCGATGGAGCAGACGCTGCACGGCTGCACCGGCTGCACCGGTGACCGCGTCCTGGTCAACAAGGTCCCGTACTGGTTCGGCGACCCTGAACCCGGTGACATCGTCGTCTTCCAGGGCCCCGACACCTGGACGCCCGAGGTCGAGGTCTCCGAGCCCTCGAACTGGTTCACCGGCGGGCTGCTGTGGCTGGGCCGGGCCGTCGGCGTGGCGCCGCCGAGCGAGGACGACTACGTCAAGCGGGTCATCGCCGTGGGCGGGCAGACCGTGCAGTGCTGCGACGCCGAGGGCCGGGTGACCGTCGACGGCGAGCCGCTCGACGAGCCCTACATCTACGAGGACACCCCGCTGGAGTCCCGCGCCTTCGGCCCCGTCACCGTGCCCGAGGGCCGGCTGTGGGTCATGGGGGACCACCGGTCGGCCTCGGCCGACTCCCGCTCGCACGTCGGCGACCGCTACGGCGGCACCATCGCCGTCGACGACGTCATCGGCAAGGCCGCGCTCATCGTCTGGCCGGTGTCCCGGTTCGGCACGCTGGACTCCCCGGACATCCAGGGCACCGAGGCGGCCGCCGCGGGCGCGGTCGGCCAGGTGCTTCCGCTGGGTGCGGGCCTCGTCGGCGCGCTGCCGGTCGCGGCGTGGAACCGCCGGCGCCGGCTGCGCCGCCCGCCCCCGGACTGACCTCCCCCCGCCTCCCGACGGCGCCGTCCCTCCCCAGGGGCGGCGCCGTCGTCTTTCCCGCGCCATTTCTCGCAATCGGCGTCCCCAAGTCGACAAATGGGAGACGCTCACCTCTCCGGTTTCTCCTGTGACGAGCGCTACCGATACGGGCATGAAAAAAATCCCCAGGAAGTGTTCAAGGACCGCGCCATTCATCCCGATGGAGTAGTCGAGAGCAACCCGGTCCACCGAAATGGAGAAAGTCGTGTCCGCACCCCTGGCGAGCGCTACCCGAGGCGTCACCCGCGTGCTCCTCCTCGCCGACGCCCCCGTCCTGCGGCGCGGCCTGGTCAGCATGATCAACGAGACCGCCGGCATGCAGTCGGTGGGCACCCCCGGCGAGCTGCGCCGCGCCCTCACCCTCGTCGAGACCGCCCGGCCCGACGCCGTGGTCGTCGAGATGGGCGCCGGCCGCGCCGCCACCCTCAACGTCGTCCGCGACCTGCGCCGCCGCTTCCCGCGGGTCGCCGTCGTCGCCCTCGCGACCTCCGAGGACCCGGCCGTGGTCAACGAGGCGGTCGCCGCCGGTGTCCGCGGCTACCTGATGCTCAACACCTCGCCGACCCTGCTCGGCTGGGCGATCCTCGCCGCCCGCGCCGGCCGGACCGTCGTCGACCCGCAGATCCGCCGGGTCGAGCCGACCGCCGCCCCGGTCGGCAAGCCGCTGACCCCCGAGGTGCCGCTCACCCGGCGCGAGCAGGACGTCCTCGACGAGCTGCTGCAGGGCCAGTCCAACCGGCAGATCGGCCGCAACCTGTTCATCAGCGAGGACACCGTCAAGTCGCACGTGAAGGCGATCCTGCGCAAGCTCGGCGCCCGCGACCGCGCGCACGCCGTCTCGCTGGTCCTGTCCTCCCGCTCCTCCGGCACCTGCAGCTGCGGCGCCCACGCGCTGACCGTCCCCGCCCCTGCCCCGGCCGAGGTCTGATCCCGGCGCCCGGACCCGGCAGCACCGCGCCGGGTCCGGCGCCCCCCGGCCGGCCGTCCGCCTCCTCGGCGGCCGGACCGGGACGACGGGCCGGCCCCCTCTGACCCCGGGGGCCGGCCCGCCGCCGTCCGCGCGTCCGGGCACCCCGCCGTCCCGAGGCCGGGTGGTGTCCCCGGGGCGTCGTAGGGTCGGACGGCGATGGCAGGCCGTCTTCCCCCCGCTCACCGGGCCGCCGCGACGCCGGCCGCCCGCACCCGCCGTGCCGACCCCCTCGGCGACACGGGTCCCGACGACTCGCTCTGGGACATGGAGCGCTCGCTGCGCCGGCGCGGCTTCTCCGCCGTCGCCGGTGCCGACGAGGCCGGCCGCGGCGCGTGCGCCGGGCCGCTGGTCGCCGCCGCCTGCGTGCTGCCCGCCGGCCGCCGCGGACGGGTCCCCGGGCTGGCCGACTCCAAGCTCCTGACCGCCGCGGCGCGGGAGCGGGTCTACGCCGAGGTCGTCGGCCGCGCGCTGTCCTGGTCGGTCGTGGTCGTCCCGGTGGCCGACCTCGACGCGCGTGGCATGCACGTCACCAACCTCGAGGCGCTGCGCCGCGCGGTCAGCGCGTTGGACCCGGCGGCGGACTACGTGCTCACCGACGGCTTCTCCGTGCCCGGCCTCGGGGTGCCGACCCTGGCCGTGTGGAAGGGCGACCGGGTCGCCGCCTGCGTGGCCGCGGCGTCTGTGCTGGCCAAGGTCACCCGGGACCGGATCATGCTCGACCTGCACGAGCGCTTCCCCGAGTACGACTTCGCGGTGCACAAGGGCTACACGACCGAGGCGCACACCGCCGCGCTGGAGCGTCACGGGCCCTGTCCCGAGCACCGGTCCCGCTTCGTCAACGTCGTCCGCGCCCGCGACGCGCGCGCCGTCCGGGAGCTCCAGCTCACCGCTGCCGGCGGCATGGTCGATGATGGGGGCATGCGCACGATCTCCGGAGAGCCGCGATGAGCACCGAGGACCTGGAGAAGTACGAGACCGAGATGGAGCTGCAGCTCTATCGCGAGTACCGGGACATCGTCCGGCAGTTCACCTACGTGGTGGAGACCGAGCGGCGGTTCTACCTGGCCAACTCCGTCGACCTGCAGGTCCGCGAGGCCGGCGGCGAGGTGTTCTTCGAGCTCAAGCTGTCCGACGCCTGGGTCTGGGACATGTACCGGCCCGCGCGCTTCGTCCGCAACGTCCGGGTGCTGACGTTCAAGGACGTCAACGTCGAGGAGCTGGACAAGCCCGACCTCGAGCTGCCCGACGGGCCCCGCCTCACCTGATCGCATCCGCACGCCCGGGAGGCTGACCGCCCGGGCCGACGGGGCCGCCCGCGCCGTCCACAGCCCGGGCCGTCGTCCACAGACCGCCGTCCCGCGCCGTGCCGGGCGCCCGCCCGGGCCACGGTCGGCAGGTGTCCACGAGAAGCGAACTCGGCAGCCGCGGGGAGACGATCGCCGCGGCCTACCTCACCGACGCCGGCCTGGCCGTCCTCGACCGCAACTGGCAGTGCCGCGACGGCGAGCTCGACATCGTCGCCCGCGAGGGCACCGCGATCGTCTTCTGCGAGGTCAAGACCCGCCGGGCCACCGGCTTCGGCCACCCCGTCGAGGCGGTGACCGCGGCCAAGCAGCGGCGGCTGCGCACGCTGGCCCAGCGGTGGCTGGCCGCCCACGACGAGCACGCGCCCGACCTGCGCTTCGACGTCGTCGGCGTGCTGGTGCGGCCGGCCGCGCCGGCGCTGGTCACCCACCTGCGCGGGGCGTTCTCGTGACGCTCGCCCGCACCTGGTCGGTCGGGCTGGCCGGCGTGTCCGGCGCGATGGTCGAGGTCGAGGTGGACATGTCCGCCGGCGTCCCCGGCGTGGTGCTCGTCGGCCTGCCCGACGCCGTGGTGCGCCAGTCGGTCGACCGCGTCCGCGCGGCCGTGGTGAACACCGGCGCGTCCTGGCCGATGCGCCGGATCACCATCGGGCTGTCGCCGGCGTCGATGCCCAAGCAGGGGAGCGGCTTCGACCTCGCGCTGGCCGCCGCCGTGCTCGCCGCGGCCGGCACCCTCCCGGCTGACGCCGCCGACGGGCTGGTGCTGCTCGGCGAGCTCGGGCTCGACGGCTCGGTGCGCGCGGTCCGCGGCGTCCTCCCGGCCGTGCTGGCCGCCGCCCGGGCCGGGCACGGCACGGTCGTCGTCCCGGCCGGGAACGCGGAGGAGGCCGCGCTGGTCGACGGCGTCGACGTCCTCGCCCCGCGCACCCTCGGCGACCTGGTGGCCCACCTGTCCGGCCGCGCCCGGCTGACGCCGCACGTCCGCGGCCCGCTGCCCCCGCCGGCACCGGCGCCGGACCTCGGCGACGTCGTCGGCCAGGCCGCGGGCCGGCGGGCGGTGGAGGTGGCCGCGGCCGGCGGGCACCACCTGCTCCTCACCGGGCCGCCGGGGGCGGGCAAGACGATGCTCGCCGAGCGGCTGTCCGGCCTGCTGCCCGTCCTCGACGAGCGGGCCGCGCTCGAGGTCACCGCCATCCACTCGGTCGCCGGCACGCTGCCGCCGGGGGCGCCGCTGCTCAGCCGCCCGCCGTTCGAGGCGCCGCACCACTCGGCCACGATGGCCGCCCTCGTCGGCGGCGGCTCGGGCGCCATCCGCCCCGGCGCGCTGTGCCGTGCCCACCGCGGCGTGCTGTTCCTGGACGAGGCGCCGGAGTTCGCCCGGGCCACGCTGGACACGCTGCGCCAACCGCTCGAGCGGGGCCAGGTCACGATCAGCCGGGCCGCCGGGTCGGCGACCTTCCCGTGCCGCGCCCAGCTGGTGCTCGCCGCCAACCCGTGCCCGTGCGCCAGCGCGGCCGGCAACTCCGTCTGCACCTGCAGCCCGCTGGAGCGCCGCCGCTACCAGTCGCGGCTGTCCGGCCCGCTGCTGGACCGCATCGACCTGCGGATCGAGCTGCCGCCGGTCACCCGTGCCGCCTGGCTGGACACCGGCGCGGCCCCGGAGCCGACCGCCGAGGTGGCCGCCCGCGTCGCGGCCGCCCGCGGGGCCGCGGCCGCCCGGCTGCGCGGCACCGGCCTGCTGCTCAACAGCCAGGTGCCCGGGCGGCTGCTGCGCGAGCGCTGGGCGGTGCCGCGGTCGGCGCTGGCCCTCGCCGAGCGGGCACTGGACCGCGGCCTGCTGTCGGTCCGCGGACTCGACCGCGTGCTGCGGGTGTCCTGGACCCTGGCCGACCTCGCCGGGCGGGCCGTCCCCGACGGCGGCGACGTCGCCGAGGCGCTGGGCATGCGGCTGCAGCGGGTGGCGGTGTGACCGCGCCGGCCCTGGAGGAGGACCTCGAGGACGCCCTCGGCGGCCCGACCGCGGTCGACGGCGTGGCGGTCCCCGGCATCCGGCGCGCCCGCGCCTGGCTGACCCGCGCCGCGGAGCCCGGCTCGGTGGCCCTGTGGCGGTGGGTCGACGACGTCGGCCCGGTCGCGGCGGTGCGCGCGCTGCGGGGCGGGACGGCGCCGGAGCGGGCCCGCGCCCTGGTCGGCGTGCGCGCCGAGCAGGACGCCACCCTCGCCGACCTCCGCCGGGCCGAGCGCTGCGGCGCCCGGCTGGTGGTCCCCGAGGACGACGAGTGGCCGGCGCTGCCCCTGCACGCGCTGACCGTCGCCGCCTGCACCGGCGGGACCGGCGACGGCGACGGCCGGCACGACCGGACCACCGCGCTCGTCCCGCCGGTCGCCCTGTGGGTGCGCGGGGACCCGCCGCTCGGGCCCACCGTCGACCGCTCGGTGGCCGTGGTCGGCGCGCGGGCGTCGACGGCCTACGGCGAGCACGTGGCCGCCGACCTCGGCGCGCAGCTGGGGGAGCGCGGCTGGACGGTGGTCTCCGGCGGCGCCTACGGCATCGACGTCGCGGCCCACCGCGGTGCGCTGGCCGCGGGCGCCCCGACCGTGGTGGTGCTCGCCTGCGGGGTCGACCGGGCCTACCCGGCCGCGCACTCCGCGGTGTTCGAGCGCATCGTCGGCAGCGGCGGCCTGCTGGTCAGCGAGTGGCCACCGGGCGCGGCACCGCACCGGCACCGCTTCCTGGTCCGCAACCGCATCATCGCCGGGCTCACCCGCGGCACCGTGGTGGTCGAGGCCGCGGCCCGCTCCGGCGCGCAGGCGACCGCCCGGCGCGCCCGCGCGCTGGGCAAGGAGGTGCTGGTCGTGCCCGGCCCGGTGACGAGCGCGATGTCGGTCGGCTGCCACGAGCTGCTGCGGGAGGAGGAGTCCGGTGCCCGGCTGGTCGGCAACGCCGCGCAGGTCATCGAGGCGGTCGGCAGCCTCGGGGACGACCTGGCCGCTCCGGAGCAGCGGCCCGCGTCCCCGCGCGACGGCCTGTCCGACCTGGCCCGCCGGGTGCTCGACGCCTGCCCCGTCCGGACCGGCGTGAGCGCCGAGCGGCTGGCCGCGGTCGCCGGTTGTGACCCGCTGGAGGCGATGCGGGTGCTGCCGGGCCTGGAGATCGCCGAGCTCGTGCAGTGGACCCGCACCGGGTGGCGGCTCGCCCCGCCGCCGAAGGCGGCACGGCGCCCCTGAGGACGGTGGGACGCCCGTTCCGTCGTGGACAACGGACCGGCGCGGCGCCTTGACCGGGCGGGGGCGCCGTCGGACGGTCGGAGCGTGACCGCCCGGACCGCCGACGCCCGCGCCGCGCTGCCGCCGGCGCTCGCGGCCGCGCTCGAGGGCTACGAGGACGCGCTGCGCGACGAGCGGGACCTGTCCGCGCACACCGTCCGCGGTTACGTCACCGACGCCGTGTGGCTGCTCGACCACCTCGCCCGCCGCGGCGGCACCCGGGTCGACGAGCTGGACCTCGCGGCGCTGCGCAGCTGGCTGGCCCAGGGCCGCACCCGCGGCGCCAGCCGCGCGACCACCGCCCGCCGCGCCGCCGCCGTCCGGTCGTTCACCGCCTGGCTGCGCCGCTCGGGGCACACCCCCGAGGACGTCGGCCTGCGGCTGGTCAGCCCCAAGGCGCACCGGACGTTGCCCGACGTGCTCGCCCCCGACCAGGCGCGCGCCGTCGTCGAGTCCACCGCCGGCGCCGACGACCCGGTGGGCCTGCGCGACGCCGTGGTCCTCGAGCTGCTCTACGCCAGCGGCATCCGGGTCAGTGAGCTGGTCGGCCTCGACGTCGACGACGTCGACCGCGGCCGCCGGCTGCTGCGGGTCCTCGGCAAGGGCCGCAAGGAGCGCAGTGTCCCCTACGGCGCGCCGGCCGAGCGGGCGCTCGACGCCTGGCTGACCCGGGGCCGCCCGGCGCTGGCCACCCCCGACTCCGGCCCGGCGCTGCTGCTCGGCCGGCGCGGGCGGCGGCTGGACCCGCGCGAGGCCCGCCGGACCGTGCACGCCGCGGTGGCCCGCGCGCCGGGCGCCCCCGACGTCGGCCCGCACGGGCTGCGGCACTCCGCGGCCACCCACGTCCTGGAGGGCGGCGCCGACCTGCGCTCCGTCCAGGAGCTGCTCGGCCACGCTAGCCTCGCGACGACGCAGATCTACACGCACGTGACCGTCGAGCGGCTACGTGCGGTGCACGCCCAGGCGCACCCGCGGGCCTGAGCCGACCGCCACTGCACCGACCGTCCCTTGGGTCCGGCAGGACCCCAGCCACCACGAACCGGGAGACCGACGTGCCCGAGGCCACCATCCACCGGATCGGCGGCGAGTCCGAGGAGGACGCCGACGCCGCGCTGGCCGAGCTGTGGGCGCAGTACGTCGCCGACCGTGCCCCGGAGCTGCGCGACCGGCTGATCCTGCACTACGCGCCGCTGGTCAAGTACGTCGCCGGCCGGGTCGGCAGCGGTCTGCCGGCGCACGTCGAGCAGGCCGACCTGGTCTCCTACGGCACCTTCGGGCTCATCGACGCGATCACCCGCTACCAGCCCTCGCGCGAGGTCAAGTTCGAGAGCTACGCGATGTCCCGCATCCGCGGCGCGATCATCGACGAGCTGCGCAGCACCGACTGGATCCCGCGGTCGGTGCGGATGCGCGCCCGGCAGTTCGAGCGGACGGTCGCCGCGCTGGAGAACCAGCTCCGGCGCAGCCCGACCGACGAGGAGATCGCCACGGCGATGGAGATGGACGTCGAGGACGTGCGCAAGTTCCTCGGCCAGCTCTCCCTGGTCAACGTCGTCGCCCTCGACGAGCTGCTCACCGACGACGACGGCGGCGCGCCGCGGCTGGTCGACACGCTGCAGGACGCCAACGCCCTCGACCCGCAGGCGATGGCCGAGCACGGCGAGGCCCGCCAGCTGCTCGCCCGTGCCGTCGAGCAGCTGCCCGAGCGGGAGAAGGTCGTCGTCAGCCTGTACTACTTCGAGGGCCTGACGCTGGCCGACATCGGCCGCGTCCTCGGCGTCACCGAGAGCCGCATCTGCCAGCTGCACACCAAGGCCGTGCTGCACCTGCGCACCAAGCTCGCCGACATCGCCTGACCGCCGGTGGTGCTCGAGCACGCGCTGCTCCCGGTCCGGCCCGGCCGGGAGGAGGAGTTCGAGGCGGCGTTCGCGCGGGCCCGGCCGGTCATCTCGGCGTCCCCGGGCTTCCGCTCCCTGCGGCTGTCCCGGTGCCTCGAGCGCCCGGGGACCTACCTGCTGCTGGTCGAGTGGGACCGGCTGGAGGACCACACCGAGGGGTTCCGCGGCTCGGCCGCCTACCAGGAGTGGAAGGCGCTGCTGCACTCCTTCTACGACCCCTTCCCGGTCGTCGAGCACTTCACGGACGTGACGGTGGCCGGGGATCAGGCCGCCGCGACGCGGCGCCGCAGCACGGACTCGACCGGCCCGGACAGGAACAGCAGGAACATCGCCCAGTAGTGCACCCCCGGCAGCAGCGTCCCGGCCAGCAGGGCGACGAGGAACAGCCCGCTGGCGACCAGCGACGGCCACGGGGGGCCGACCGGCGCCGCGGCGTCGCGGCGCAGGACGGGGCGCCGCCACAGCAGCAGGCTGATCGCCGTGAGGCAGAACGAGCTCAGCGTGATCGTGCCGATGTAGAGCGCGACCGCGGGCCGGTCGGTGCCGTAGCGGGCCGACACCTGGGTGGCGAACGGCAGCAGGACGATCGTGAGGATCCACAGCAGGTTGGCGGTGAGGAACGCCCGGTCGTAGGACCCCACGGTCTCGACCACCCGGTGGTGGACCAGCCAGAGCCGCGCGATCACGGCGAAGCTGAGGAAGAACGCGCCGATCTGTGACGACTCGTCGGCCAGCAGCGTGCCCAGGCCGGTCCGCGGCTGCGCGCCGTCGAGCAGCTCGGTCAGCGGCAGCACCAGCAGGGTGATCGCGATGGCGACGACCGCGTCGAGGAACGTGACGAAGCGGTCGAGGCCCCGTTCGGTCCGCATCCGCGCAGGCTAGGGGCGGCGGCGGGCCCGGCAGCGGTTCCCGCGCGTCACCGGGCCGGCGGCCGGTCCCCTCCTGGGGTGGGGTCCCCCCACCCCTCGGGGGCGCACGCCCAGCCCTGGGGTCCCTGGTCGCGGGGTCACCCCGATCCGAGCCTCGTGGACGTCGGGAACGACCACACCACGAGGAGCACGCCATGAACCGGAACCACCGCACGCACGCGGACACCCCGAACCGGCCCTCCGGCCGCCGCCTGCTGGGACGTCTCGGCCTGGTCGCCGTGACCGTCGCGGCCGGGGCGACGCTCGCCGCGTCCCCGGCTGCCGCCACGTCGACGGGCGTCTGGTACACGATCGACACCTGGTACGGGGACGGGATCCACGACACCTGGGTGCTCAACGCCGACGGTGACGCCGAGTTCGAGTACTTCTACTTCGACACCGACGAGTACCCGGACGGGTACGCCGACGTCGGGGTGCTCGACCTCCTCGGCGACGGCTCGGTCCTGTTCTACGACCTGGCGCCGCTCGACGGCGTCTTCGAGACCGTGGCCGACGCCAACGGCCGGCCCGTCACGCAGTCCGGCATCCCGCTCGTCATCAGCCCCGGCGACGTCCCCGTGAGCCCTCCCGGGATGCCGAACTCCGGGTGCCTGCCGTTCGCGCTCCCCGAGGGCTGGGAGTGCCGCCCGGTCTGAGCCGACGGACCCGGGATCCCCGCCCCGGCCGCCCGCACCGGGCGGC